>JANNXL010000336.1:0-1881 GCA_031409575.1 Hyphomicrobium sp. | reverse complement strand
AGTTGATGACGTAGCTGCGGTAGGTGTCGTAGAACTTGGTTCGTTGCGGGGCTTTTTCGCTCGGATACAGCTCGACATTGATCAACCAGTCGATCGCCTGTTCCCGTGTCAGTTTTCCGTCCAGGTAGCCGCGCGCCGCCTCGTTGCCGGCGTAGCTCAGTTGCGACGTCAAGCTCAACAGGGCCTCGTATTTTTCCATCAGCGATGCGTCGAGGCCGGCCATCGGATACAGCACCTCGCGTTGGAAGGACTGCCGCAGCGGCTCCGGAAAGGCCATCGCAACCCCGTAGTTGGCGCTGCCCTCGGCAATGAGCGATTGTGGCGAGAACAGCGGGTACACGCTGTACTCCAGCCACTTGCGGTCATTGACCAGGTTCTTTTCCAACAGCGCGTTGTAGGTGTGGTGGCCCGGGTAGCCTTCGTGGCAACCGATGTCGATGGCGCGCTCGATGTAGATCGGCAACTCGACGTTGATCTGGATCAGGCTCTGGAACTTGCCCTTGTACCAGTTGTAGCCGCTCCACGGCTTGCCGGTGACGAACTCCAGCTTGAAGCTCTCGCCTTCGGGCAGCGTGATGTGCTTGAGCGTCTGCTCGCGGCAGCCCTGGATGGCGGCCTCGAAAACCTTCTCCAGCCGGTCGCGCGGAATGATGAACTTCGAGCGGAAAGCATTGACGCGCTCCACCGTCGTGCCAGGCCCCGGCAGCAGCACGTCGATCTGTTTGATGATGTGTTCGAAATGCG
This sequence comes from Hyphomicrobium sp., assembly GCA_031409575.1. Taxonomy (GTDB): domain Bacteria; phylum Pseudomonadota; class Alphaproteobacteria; order Rhizobiales; family Hyphomicrobiaceae; genus JANNFX01. The sequence continues at coordinate 1,137 of JANNXL010000336.1, read as the reverse complement.
CGCGCTCGTAATGCGGCGCCACGGTGTCATACAGGACCGCCGATTCCTCATCGAAGCTCAGCTTCCTGCCTTGCAGCAAATCGATCCGGCCGAGCATGGCCACGGTTTGCTTTTTCAGGAATTGAAGGCGCAGGGCTTCCATCGAACCGGCCTGCGGCGACGGCACCTGGGCCAAGTCCGCTTGCATGGTCAGGGCCTTGGCCTTGAGCTCGGCGAGTGACTGCGGTGTTTTCGCTGCCTCGGCCTGCAGCTCCGGCGGACCGTAATAGGCATCGACGTAGTTACTGTCGTGCGCGGCCATGGCCAACGTAAGTCGGAGGTACTCCATTCCGAGCGCGTCCACGGTGGCCGGTGGCGCGGCCATTGTCGTGGTGGAGGTCAGCAGTAGAGCCAGGAACCATTTCATCGCGCGCTCCTCCACGGAACCAATGCCCGTTTCCGGCTGAGATTACAGCACAGCCGATGGCGCCGTGAGCGATCGAGAATCCGGCGCTGGCCAACCTGCGCAGCGACCCGCACTGGCTGCCGAAGCTGCGCACGCTCGGGCAGACGCCGGAGCAGCTGGCGGCGATCAAGTTCAGCGTGCTGGTGCCGGAAGCGCGCTGACGCTGTGGGAAAGCCTGCGTGCGACGACTAAGGCCGTCGCACGCCGTTCTCTCCGGCGGCCATGGGTTCAGTTCAGCGCGATGCTGTCGCCGACTTGGCTGGCCGCGCTCCAGCTAAGCGACCGACCGTTGGCACCGCGGTGCACGACGATGTTCGACACGCCTGCGTTGCAGGCTTCGGCCACCGCGCCCATCAACTTGCTGCTCAGCGCACCGGTCTGGCTGTGGTCATTGAGCTTGAGGATCTGGGCAACGTCGGCCGGTGCGGGCGTGGCGAGGTTGTCGCAGGAAAATTCCAGCGCGATGGGTGCCCGTGCACTCACTTGCACCGAGGGGAAGTTCTGATCGGCGGCGGCGGCTGAGCCAGCGGCGACAAATAGGGCAATTGCAACAAGAGACTTGGTATTCATTAGCATTGCTCCCTGGACTTCGGCGGATGGCGTCGTGTCATTCCGTTCCGAGGTTCCATCGTTCTCCTTTTTCCGCCGCTATTCCCGTGCATGAGGTGGGAGTGACTTGCGGCACAGGGGGC
>JANNXL010000335.1:0-5841 GCA_031409575.1 Hyphomicrobium sp. | reverse complement strand
CGCGCGCGTCTATGTCCGTTCCAGGGCGATTCCAGTCTATTGTCAGGTTGAGCGTTTGTTTCTGGTTTTGCGATGAAAGCGGCCTCGCCGCTTCACGGACGAGCCCTTTCTTCCCGCGCTTGCCCACACTCCCTCCCCGGGCCGCACTAGTCAGACTTGCCGCCAATGCATTAGGACTGTGGGGAGGATTCGCGCTGGCTGCGGGTTGGCTTCCGGCACTGACTGTCCGGCACACCTCGCGAAACGCGAACACGAAGAAGGACCGGCCGTTCCATGACTGCAACCTCAACGCCTGCATCAGGGCTCAAATACAAGCGCTTGCTCGTCAAATTGTCGGGTGAGGCGCTGATGGGATCTGGTGCCTACGGCCTCGATATGAATGTGGTCAACCGGCTGGCGCGCGATGTGACGGATGGGGTCCAGGCCGGTTGTGAGATGGCAATCGTCGTCGGCGGCGGCAACATTTTTCGTGGGCTTCAAGGTGCCGCCAAAGGCATGGACCGGGCGACAGCCGATTACATGGGCATGCTCGCCACCGTGATGAACGCGCTCGCTTTTCAGAATGCGCTCGAACACCAGGGCACGCACGCCCGCGTACTCTCGGCCATCCCCATGCCGACGGTGTGCGAAAGTTTTACCCGGCCGCGTGCGATGCATCACTTGTCCAAGGGCCGCGTTGTGATTTTTGCGGCCGGAACCGGCAATCCGTTCTTTACGACGGACACAGCGGCAACCTTGCGCGCCGTCGAAATGAATTGTGATGCTGTCGCCAAGGCCACGCAAGTGGATGGCGTCTATTCGGCAGACCCTAAAAAAGATGCGTCCGCCGTGCGTTACGACCGCCTCACTCACGCCGAGGTGCTGGCGCGCGATCTGAAGGTGATGGACGGGGCGGCGATTGCGCTGGCGCGTGACAACAACCTTCCGGTTATCGTATTTTCCATTAGCGAGCCGGGTAACCTGCTCCGCGTGTTGACGGGTGAGGCGCGTGCCACCGTGATCGCGGGCTAGCATTTTGCGCCGGAAAGCCCCGCGGCTGCCACTTTGACGCAGATGGGATTGGCGCGGCCGGCGCTAGGAAGCGCCACCGTGGCGAAGCCCACCCGGGCAACACGTACAAAGACAAAAAGTGAGCGACCCCTACGAGCCGGTCGCTGTTAGGTATTAAGGAACTTGGCCATGTCCCTGACCAGCTACGACATTCAAGAGATCGAGCGGCGCATGCGCGCCTCGATCGACGCCCTCAAGCGCGAATTGTCGGGTCTTAGGACCGGCCGTGCCAGCGCTCACCTGCTGGATACTGTGCATGTGATGGTCTACGGCTCGCGTATGCCGCTCAACCAGGTGGCCACCGTGACGGTCCCCGAAGCCCGCATGGTGTCGGTGCAGGTGTGGGACCGCAGCAACGTGCAGGCGGTCGACAAAGCCATCCGCGAAGCCAACTTGGGTGTGAACCCCATTGTCGACGGCCAGATTTTGCGTTTGCCGATTCCCGCCCCAACGGCCGACCGGCGCATCGAACTCGTCAAGCAAGCGCACAAGTATGCCGAGGCCCATCGCATCGCGGTGCGCGGCATCCGTCGCGATGCCATGGACTTACTCAAAAAGTTCGAAAAAGATGGCAAAATGAGCCAAGACGATCAACACAAGAATTCCGCCAAGGTGCAGGAACTGACTGATAAGATTGTGCGGGAGATCGATTCGACCTTGGCTGCCAAGGAAACAGAAATTCAGAAGGTCTAGGCAAGAAGCGTTCGCCTTCGTTGGCACCCCCCATCAAAAAGGGCGGGTTAACGTGGGGGTCGTGTGTGGGAATGTGCCGAGGTGTGGCAAGGATCGCACTCGCCAGAACCAGACGGCGCAAGTAGTGTTTTTGCGGTGTGCAGTGCGTTAAGGCGTGCGAAATTGCTCACTTCAGACAAAACGGATTTTGGGTACTCACTTGGCCGAAACCCTCTCAGAGCGCACCGGCGAGGCCCGGAACGAACGCGGTGTGATGTTCGCCGTTCCGCGGCATGTGGCCATCATTATGGACGGCAATGGGCGCTGGGCAGCCGAACGCGGCCTGCCACGAACAATGGGTCACAGGGCCGGCGTTGAAGCCGTGCGCCGCACCGTCAAGGCCGCCGGTGAGATCGGAATTTCCTACATCACGCTCTTCAGTTTTTCGTCCGAGAACTGGTCGCGCCCAGCCGACGAGATAAGTGAACTGATGGGGCTTATGAAGCGCTTCATTCGCCGCGATCTGGCCGAACTGCACAAAAGCAACGTCCGCATCGTGATCATTGGCGAGCGCACGCATGTCGACTCCGACATGCTCCTGCTTCTCGATGAGGCGCAGCATCTAACGGCAGGCAACACCGGGCTGACGCTGGTCATTGCATTCAACTATGGAGCACGTGCCGAGATTGCGGAGGCCGCCCGGCGCTTGGCCCGGCAAGTCGCGAGCGGTGAAATTGAAGCGGATGCAATTACAGCAGAGTCCGTGGCAGCCAACTTGTCGACGGCTGGCATTCCAGATCCCGATCTGCTCATCCGCACCAGTGGTGAAGTGCGATTGTCGAACTTCCTGCTGTGGCAGGCGGCCTACGCAGAACTGGTTTTTGTCAGTTTATATTGGCCGGACTTTGGCCGCGAACCTCTGGAAGCCGCGATCCTGGAATATCATAATCGTGATCGCCGCTACGGCGGCCTCTCGAAACGGTCGAGCGCGTGAGCGACCCTCAAGAAGCGAGAGCGTCCGCCTCAGGCGGGCCGGCCCCGCGGATCAGTTTGGGCTCTGATCTCAAATCCCGCGCTATGGCGGGTATCGCACTCGCACTCGCAGTCGCATTGCTCGACTGGGCCGGCCTCAGGCCGTTTGCGTTGCTCGTTGTCGCGGTCGGACTGGTGATGTGCTGGGAATGGTCTCACGTGGTTCGCGGTGCGGGAACTGACCTGGCGTTTGGCGTTCATGCGGCTTCCACAGCGGCCGCGACTTTACTTGCGGCATTTGGTTTCGCGGCGCTGGGCCTTGCAGCGGTGCTGGCTGGCGCACTGATCGTGTTCACGCTCCAGTTTGGCGAGAAGCCGCTGATCTCGTCGGCGGGTGCCGTTTACACTGGCGTTCCAGCCGTCGCGCTGCTGTGGCTGCGCAGTGATGAGCCATGGGGCTTCTGGGCCGTTTTGTTTGTCTTCGGTGTGGTCGTGGCAACCGACGTCGCCGCATTTTTTTGCGGGCGCACCTTCGGCGGACCCAAGCTCGCGCCCTCGATTTCACCTCATAAAACCTGGTCGGGCCTTATTGGCGGCGTCGTGGCTGCAGCAGCGGCGGCAGCGGCTTTTACCATTCCAACAGGGTCCAATTGGCTGGTGCTTGCGGTGATCGGAGCGGTGCTTGGCGCTCTTGCACAAGTGGGCGACTTGGCCGAAAGCGCCTTGAAGCGCTCGTTCGGGGTCAAAGACGCAAGCAATCTTATTCCCGGGCACGGCGGGTTCATGGATCGCGCCGACGGGATCGTGGCGGCAGCCGTTGCAGCGGCGATTTTCGCGCTCTTGATCAACCCGCATGCGCCTGGCCAAGCGCTTGTGGTACATCCCTGATGTGACCACGTCGATTTGCCCGGTGAACGATCCAATGTCAGCGCAGACTTCTGCCGCGCCGCGCGCGCTTAACGGTTTGACCGGCCGCCAGTCGCTGACGGTCCTGGGCGCGACCGGCTCGATTGGGCGCAGCACGCTTGATCTGGTGTCGCGAAATCCTGACAGCTTCGACATCGTGGCGCTGACGGCACAATCTCATGCCGCTGATCTTGCGCGGCTCGCCATCGAACATCGCGCGCAGATTGCCGTGATCGGCGATCCGGCCTGCTATGCCGAGCTCGCCGCCTTGCTTGCTGGAACTGGCATCGAGGCGGCAGCGGGAGAGGACGCGCTGGTTGAGGCCGCTTCGCGTCCGGCTCAGTGCATTATGGCGGCGATTGTCGGGGCGGCGGGAATGCGCCCGGCATTTGCAGCCGCCAAGCAAGGCACGCGCGTGGCGCTCGCCAACAAGGAATGCCTTGTTTCAGCGGGCGACGTGTTTTTGCGCGCAATTTCGGCAGCAGGTGCGGAGCTGCTGCCGGTCGACAGCGAACATTCAGCCGCGTTCCAAGCTTTGCAAGGGGCTGAACCCTCATCAATCGAGCGCATCACGTTGACGGCGTCGGGCGGTCCATTTCGCACTTGGGATCTTGAAAGCCTCGCCAAAGCGACGCCCGAACAGGCGTTGAAACACCCCAACTGGTCGATGGGTGCCAAGATCACTATCGATTCAGCCACGCTGATGAACAAGGGGCTGGAACTGATCGAGGCATTTCATCTGTTCCCAGTAGATGCGCATCAACTCGATACCGTCGTGCACCCCCAATCGCTGGTGCATTGCCTCGTAACGTACAAAGATGGATCGGTACTGGCGCAGCTAGGGCCACCAGACATGCGCACACCGATTTCACTTGCACTGGCGTGGCCCAAACGCATGGCAACCCCCGTCGGGCAACTGGATCTCGTCAAGGCCGGGTCCTTGACCTTCGAAGCGCCGGACCCGGTGCGCTTTCCAGCGTTGCGCGTGGCGCGAGAAGCGATGGAACGCGGTCAAACAGCGCCTGCGGTGTTGAATGCTGCCAACGAAATCGCCGTGGCAGCGTTTCTCGACAGGCGTATCGGTTTTCTTGAGATTGCCACGGTTGTTGAAGCCGCGCTGGAGCGCGCCGAAGCGCGCGGATTGATTGCAGCAGCGTCGACACTGGAAGATATTTTGGCTATCGATAAGGAGTCGCGCGCGTTGGCGCGGGCCCTGATCGACGAACGGCCCGCATCTTGAATGGCAGGATTTGTGCCCCAACTGGGCAATGCTGGCCCGGACCGTGCGTCGAGTGCCAGCAAGGTTATTAAGCGTGCCCGATTACAGTCCGGCGGTTGGCCTCACTGCCTCGCAGCTTGAACAAAGGTAAACAGAATGAACGGCGTACTGGCGACACTGTCAGGTGGCTTGACCACGGTGCTCGGGTTCTTGCTGATTTTGACCATCATTGTTTTCATTCACGAAATGGGTCATTTTCTCGTCGCCCGCTGGTGTGGCGTCACGGTGAAAACTTTTTCGATTGGCTTTGGCCGCGAGCTTTGGGGCTTTGACGACCGCTACGGCACGCACTGGCGTGTGGCGGCCATTCCACTGGGCGGCTACGTCAAATTTATCGACGATGCCAATGCGGCCAGCGCAGCCTCCGCGGAGGCGCTGCAGGAGATGTCCGCCAAAGACCGGGCTGGGGCCTTTCAATTAAAGCCCATCTGGCAGCGGTCTGCCGTGGTGGCGGCTGGGCCGATTGCAAACTTTATCCTGGCAATTGCGGTTTACGCGGGATTGAACGCAACCGTAGGTGTTCGCTTGTCGCCGCCGGTCATCGACGAAGTGATCGCTGGCAAGCCTGCCGCGCTGGCCGGCATCAAGGCCGGCGACCGGGTTTTATCGATCGGCGGGACGTCCGTTGAGACATTTGATGAAATTGTCATGGCCGTCGCTGCCAGTGGCGGACGCGACCTTGACGTGATTGTGGACCGCAACGGCGCCAAGCTTCTCATCCCCGTTAAACCGGACGTTGAAGAGGAGCGGAACTCGCTCGATTTGCCGATGCGGATTGGCGATATCGGCATCCAGCGGCATTTGCCCGCGCAGATTGGCCTGATAAAGCCGGGAATGCCTGCCGAGAAAGCCGGTTTGGCACGCGGCGACGTCATTGCCAGCGTGGATGGGCAGCCCGTCCAGAACTTTGAAAATCTTGGAGAAAAGATTGGAACGAGCGCAGGCCGTGCGGTTCGCCTGGG
>JANNXL010000334.1:0-4216 GCA_031409575.1 Hyphomicrobium sp. | reverse complement strand
GTCGAGCCGGTCGAAGTAGCCGATCGCCTGCAGATACGTTTTGTGCTCGATCAGTTTTTCGGTGCCGCGATGCAACAGCCCGATGTGCGGATCGACGCGCTCCACCACCTCACCATCGAGTTCCAGCACCAAACGCAGCACGCCGTGTGCTGCCGGGTGCTGCGGCCCGAAGTTGATGTTGAAGTTACGGATTTCTGTTTCAGCCATTTTCTTATCGTAAGTGGTCGCGCCGGGATGACGTTTGTAGAGAGGCCTGCGCGTCTTCTGTCGTCAACCCCCGTGTTGATACACCAGTCGACTTTAGCCGACAGCAAAAACTTTAAAGGCGACGCCGCTTCACGGCTTCACGACTTCACCAGTAAACGCTGCCATCGCTTCTTCGCCGGTTTGCCTTAGCGTATCGTTGGCGAAAGCGTAATAGGCTGGCTTGTCTTCGAAGAAGATCTGGGTGGCAAAGTGCAAGCGCGATTGATCGTCGAGGCAGCCCGCAGAAAGCGTGTAGCGGTCTTTTCCAACCAGCTTCCAAAACAGGCTGGAGCCGCAAATTTTGCAAAAGCCCCGCTCGCCCCATTCGGATGACTTGTAGACTCCGATGTTGCCAGCCCCTTGAAACGCCGGCGCTCCTTTGACTTCTAGAAACATCAAAATACCACCGGACCAGCGATTGCACATAGAGCAATGGCACGCGCTTACATCGTGGCTCTCTGCCTGGGCTGTCAGCGAGACTGCTCCGCACAGGCATCGGCCGCTGACTTCGTGTGTGCGATTTTCCATCATCAACTGTCTCCGCCATCGAGCAGGCTGCCCAGCCCTTGTGATACGGCGAGCGCTGTTGCACCGCTGGTAATCAGCCCCATGCCAAAACTCTGCCAGCTCATGCCGCTTGAAAAGCCAACGAGCGGATAGAGCAGTTCACCCAGCCCGGCGATCACGGCGATGCCCGCCGGAATGACCAGCCAAACATGCGAGGCATAGCGCGCGACAAAGCCGAGGAGGGCACCGGTCACCGCCCGCGGCCAATCAAAAATGATCGCGATCAAGAGCGCGATAAAACCAAAAATTTTTGGGAGCAGATCATCCACGGGTCCGGACCTCATTCTTGACGGCTATTGTTTCCCGCTTGCCTTCTCGTCTCCCGGCAAAACGTAGTTCGGTGCTTCCCAGGGGCTTTCGAAATCGAACGAGCGGAATTCCTGCGTGAGCTTGACCGGCTCATAGACAACGCGCTTTTTCTCGTCGTCGTAGCGCGTCTCGACATAGCCCGTCAGCGGGAAATCTTTGCGCAGAGGGTAGCCCTGGAAGCCATAGTCAGTGAGAAGGCGGCGAAGATCGGGGTGGCCAGAGAACAAGATGCCGAACATGTCGTAGGCTTCGCGCTCATACCAGTTGGCGGCAGGAAACACGCCGATGACGCTGGCAACAGGCGTTGCGTCATCCGCTGCAAGCTTGACACGGATGCGCTGATTGAGCCGCGGCGAAAGCAAATGATAGACGACTTCGAAACGCATTTCGCGCGCCGGAAAATCAACGCCGCAAATGTCGATCAGGATTTCGAACTGGCACTTCGGATCATCGCGCAGGAGCGTGAGCGTTTCCACAATGTGAACCGCATCGATGGTGAGTGTGAGTTCGCTGTGCGTGACGTGCGAAGTGACAGGGCCGGGCAGCTTCGCTGTGATGTGCGTGCCGAGGGATGAGGAGGTGACGTCTTCAAGGGTGGACATTTCTTACTCCGCAGCCTCCGGTTTGCCACTTGATCGCTTGAGTGCTTTGGCAAGCCCCTCCGGATCAGCGGCGATCGCATCGAGGAACGCCACGGCAACAGCATCGGGAACTGCCTCTTGGCGCTCCCATGATACGAGCATCGCAAGTGGAATATGATAGCGGTCCGCAAACTCTTGCCGGCTCAGGCGCAAGTTGAAGCGGATGCGCTTAGCCGGTGGCATGTGGCGCAATGTCTGTTCTTCGCCAAGCGGCGGACTATCGGGATCGGCCAGTGCTGCAGCCTCCGCGTCTTCATCCGTCATGGCTTCGAGTGCGGCCCAGTCGGACTTACCTGTAGGGACAGCCTGCTTTTCGGATTTACGGGTTCTGTCTGGCATAGTCTGTATGTTCCTTGCGGGTTGCTCTGCGCGCCGAAATAATCCGAATGCGTGTGTTGCCAATCGCGTAGAACACTGCGATCAAGCAGCCACCAACCAGCCCTACCGCGCGATAGCGGTCTTCACCGTAATCCATCGTCAAATCATCATCGTCGACGACACCCGGGTCGTCAAACACCAGCTTGGCGTCCTCGAAATCAATCTTATGCTTTGCGAGGTTGTGTCGCGCTTTTTCGTCGTTCCATTCAAATTGTTCGTCTTTCACCTTTCAATCGTACCCGTCCGCCTGATTTTTCGCTGTAACAGCAGCACGCCATAGAGCAGCGCTTCAGCGGTTGGCGGGCATCCGGGCACGTAGATGTCCACCGGCACGATGCGATCGCAGCCGCGCACCACTGCATAAGAGTAATGGTAATACCCCCCGCCGTTGGCACATGAGCCCATCGAGATCACGTAGCGCGGCTCAGGCATCTGATCGTAAACTTTGCGCAGGGCCGGCGCCATTTTGTTGGTGAGCGTGCCCGCCACAATCATCACGTCGGACTGACGCGGAGAGGCGCGGGGCGCAAAGCCGAAGCGCTCTAAATCGTAACGCGGCATCGACGCCTGCATCATCTCAACGGCGCAGCACGCCAAGCCGAACGTCATCCACATGAGAGAGCCGGTGCGCGCCCAGTTGATCAGGTCGTCCGTCGTAGTGACGAGAAAGCCTTTATCCGCAAGCTGGTTGTTGATGTCAGCAAGAAACGGATCGTTCGCCATAACAGCATTTCGGTCTGCGCTGCGCTTGGCTAGGGCTCCGCCGCCCGCGCCCTCTTTGACACGATCAAATGCAAATTCCGGCGGCAGGATCAATCCCATTCGAGCGCGCCCTTCTTCCACTCATAGATGAAGCCAACAGTAAGTACGGCCAGGAACACCATCATGGACCAGAACCCGAATGCGCCAACTTCCTTGAACGAGACCGCCCACGGAAACAGGAAGGCGATTTCGAGATCGAAAATGATGAACAGGATCGACACCAGGTAGAAGCGCACGTCGAACTTCATGCGCGCGTCGTCGAAGGCGTTGAACCCGCATTCGTAGGCAGACACTTTTTCAGGGTCCGGGTTGCGCACGGCGACCAAGAAAGGGGCCAGCATCAGCACGCCCATGAAGGCGAGCGACACGCTGAGGAACACGACGAGCGGTAAGTATTGTGTCAGCAGTTGATCCATACGGCACCCTTGGAGAGACCCCCGCGATAGCAGCGCGCTCCGCCGCTCGCTCTTGCGAGATCAAATCACCTTAACCCTGACCCACATATCGCAGGCCTGAGCCAACGGTGCAACTAGGGCACGCCACACCCACAGCTGTCATCTTCGCGCTTGTCGCACGGCTTTCCAGTTTAGATGTTTGTCTCATGCGAGATGTTCAATGTCGTCTGGAATTACCTGCCTAAACTACCAAACGGAACACGGTTTCCGCCGATGGATCTCCCCCTCCCCGCTAGGGAGGGGGATCAGAGCAGAGTTCGACTCCATGCCATCTTGCTACAATATGACCACTCGAACATGGGTGGCGACTTAAACGAGACAGCCCCGGCATAAAGCCGAGGACGACACCTGTGGGTGAGCGCGATCGCCGCTTCGAAGTCGAGACGCCTGAGGAAAAAATTAAGACCGATGGGCCTCAGAGGCCGAGCGCCGGCGCGGCAAGCCGCGCCCCTTCGGAGCTTCCCGCGGCCGAAGGCCGAGGATCAGAAGCGTGAGAAAGTAGAATGGATTGGCGCGAGAGACGGGACTTGAACCCGCGGCCTCCGCCGTGACAGGGCGGCGCTCTAACCAACTGAGCTACTCCCGCAATCCAATACGTCGCAGGCGGCGCAAAAGCCGTCGCGGTCACCGGCGTGGGATACGTGGTCGCCGGGGCCAAGTCAAGCAAGCTTTGGGGCCACGTCAGACCAAATGCGAGAACGCTTGGGCTATCATTTTTTTGTTCAAGCTCCGGCTGGTCGCCGCATGAAATCGCGCTTGCCGATCTCAAGGCCGTTGTGGCGCAGAATGCCGTAGGCGGTTGCCGCATGGAAATAGAAGTTCGGCAGCGCGAAATGGAGCAGATACTCGCGGCCCGTG
>JANNXL010000333.1:0-9412 GCA_031409575.1 Hyphomicrobium sp. | reverse complement strand
GCGTGCGCGGTGCAGGCGCACAAGTGCTAGAGAAATTTCATCAGCGGTTCGCGCTTCTTGCAGGCTACGCACTAGCCCCAGGTCTTCCTCATTCGGAAGTTCAGTAAAAATCTCATCAGCGAGGAACCGTTCCTGATCGCGGGCGCGGATTTCTTCCGCCGTGGGCGCTGGCCCCCACGTCACGTTCACGCGTGCTGCCCCAGTCAGGATCTCTGCTTTGCGCCGTCTGTTGTACGGTACGATCAGCGTGACGAGGCCCTTGCGCCCGGCCCGGCCCGTGCGGCCGGACCGATGCAATAGCGTCTCGCGGTCGTTGGGCAGATCGGCATGAATGACGAGCGCCAGATCGGGCAAATCGAGGCCGCGGGCGGCCACGTCTGTCGCCACCAGAACGCGCGCACGTCCGTCGCGAAGCGCCTGCAGCGCCTGCGTACGCTCGTGCTGCGTCAACTCACCTGACAATGCCACGGCAGAAAAGCCACGTTCCAATAACCGCGCCTGCATACGCTTGACGGCTTCGCGGGTGGCGCAAAAGACCAGCGTGGCGCGCATCTCGTGCAGCCGCAGCACGTTGACGACGGCATTCTCAATGTCGTGTGCGGCCACGGCGATGGCGCGGTATTCAATGTCGGCATGCTGTTCGTCGCGCCGGATGGTTTCGATGCGTTTGGCCTCGCGCTGATAGCGGCGCGCCAGCATTTCGATTTCGCGCGGCATGGTGGCTGAGAACAGCAGCGTCTGGCGGCCGTCAGGAGTCGCGTCGAGAATAAATTCAAGATCTTCGCGGAAGCCCAGATCAAGCATTTCGTCTGCTTCATCGAGTACAATCGAGCGCAGTTTACTAAGGTTCAAACGGCGGCGTTCTAGATGGTCTCGCAGGCGGCCCGGCGTTCCCACCACGATATGTGCGCCCAGATCGAGCTGGCGGCCCTCGGCGCGTGCATCCATGCCGCCGACGCGGGTGACCACGCGCGCGCCGGTGCCCTCGTAAAGCCAGGCCAACTCCCGCTGCACCTGCATGGCGAGTTCGCGCGTTGGCGCAATGATCAAGGCTAGGGGTTCAGCGGCGCGTTCAAAGCGTTCCGCCTCGCCGAGCAGCGCCGTTGCAATTGCAAGCCCAAAGGCAACCGTTTTACCAGAACCCGTTTGTGCCGAGACGAGCAGATCGCGAGCCGCGGACGCCTCCTCAAGCACCGCCAGCTGTACGGCCGTTGGAACCGTATAGTTGCGGGCAGCCAATGCACGCGCGAGCGCGGGGTGTGTCGTCGGGAATGTCATGGGCCGGGGCAGCTTTTCAATGGTGGCGAGGGTGCCGGTCTCCGGTGGGGAGAAGCGCGTACCAACGGCCAGATGCGTCAAGAGGCGTGCCTAGCCGGTTTCGGGGGCAATCGCCAGCCGCCATCACGTAGCGGGTCAAAGGCGCGCAGGCTGCCGGTTTGCGCGCTGGTACACAAACGTTAACCCTCGGCGCGTGCCGACCGCGCCAAGGGCTATTGGCTTTGGCGTTACTTTTTCACACCTTCAACGTGAAGCGCCAATTCGACGGTTTTTGAGGCGGGCCCCAGTTTGTCGGGAATGCCGAAATCGGCGAGCGTGAGCGTTGTGCTGCCCTCGAAACCTTGACGGAAGCCGCCCCAGGGATCATCGCCGCCGCCAATGAATTGGGCCTCAATGATCACCGGCTTGGTCACACCGCGCAGTGTGAGGTCGCCTGCAATGGTGGCCTTGCCGTCACCCTTGGGCGAAACCGACTTGCTGACAAAGGTTGCCTTTGGGAACTTGGCGGCATCCAGAAAGTCTGCACTGCGCAGATGCTTGTCGCGCTCGGCATGGTTTGAGTTGATACTGGCAACGTCGATTTCAACATTCACAGTCGATGCTTCGGGTTTCTTGTCATCATAAACAAAGCCACCCGAGAAGGTGTCAAAGCGCCCGGCAAGCCAACTGAAGCCCAGATGCTTGATGCGGAAATTGATCGATGCATGCGCCCCTTTGGTGTCGATCACATACTCGGTGGCGTATGCGGGTGCCGCAGCTGCAAGATAGCCCGCTATCAAGGCAAAATAGGTAACGCGAAGTTTCATGAAAGAAGGTCCTCTTTGAAGGGATGCTAGGTTGACGGTGGCCCCGACCACATGCGGGTCAAAATCGAACTATGATCGGCAAAATGATGCTTCAATGCGGCAGCCGAATGAATAATGGCCAAGGCAATGACAAAATAGGCCAAGCCCCAGTGGATCCAGCCGGCGGTGTCAGCAAGTCCTTTTTGCTGGATCAGCGAAGGCACGTTGAACAAACCGAACACTTCAATCGGCCGGCCGTCTGGCGTTGAAATCAGATATCCGCTAATCATCAGCGCAAGCAACAGGGCATAAAACCCCCAATGGACCCAGTGCGATGCCCTCCTTTCGAACGGTGACAATTCCGCGTCGTCAGGTTTGACGTTAGCGATCCGCCAGAAAAATCGCAGCACCAAGACCGCCGTCAGAACGATGCCAACACTGCGATGCAGATTTGGAGCGCTTGTGTAGTAGGGACTGTAATAGGTGAGTTCGACCATCCACCAGCCGAGCGCGAACATGGCGAAAATGGCGATTGCCATAAGCCAGTGCAGCCATCGGCTGACGGCCCCATATCCTGCGGATGTGTCTTTGATCACGTTTCTAGCTCTCAGCACCAGCCGTGCCCTTAGTATAACCGAGTGTGCCGCGACCGTTCAACCAAACTTCGCCAGGAACCCGATCAGGCGTCGCACATAGGGGTTGGAAGGTGCGGTCGCAAAGTAACGCGTGGCGGCGCGCTTGCTTACTTCGCCAAGAGTAGGGTAGGGCGATATCCAACTCGACATGTCTTTCGCAGTAAGCCCCTTTGAGATGGCCAGCGCCCAGATTTGGATAAGCTCTCCAGCGTGCTCGCCGGCAATCGTGGCACCGAGAATTTTTCCGTTCTTTGCTGTCACGACTTTGACGTGCCCTTCGATCACGCGCTCAGCTTGGGCGCGGTCGTTCTCGTGATAGGGCCAGCGCAGCACGTTGATTTTGTGTTTCGCGGCAATGGCCTGAACTTCCGTTAGTCCGACGTGCGCCAGTTCCGGCTCCGTATAAGTAACCCAAGGCACGAGCGCATTGTTGACGTTGGCGGGCAACCGGAACAGCGCGCGGCGGATCACGATGCCGGCGTGATAGTTGGCGACATGCGTGAACTGCAAGCCGCCCGTAACGTCGCCAATGGCAAACACCCGCCGGTTTGACGTGCGCAGGCCCTTGTCGACAGAAATGCCGCGCTTGTCGAATTTGATTTTTGCGGCTTCCAGATTGAGATCGGCAAGGTTCGGGCGGCGGCCGGCAGCGACCAGCAGATGCGTACCTTCAATGCCTTCCGATCCATTGGCGGTCTTGACCGTTGCGATGACTTTGCCTTTGCCGCCGTCAATGCGCTCGACCATAGCCCCTTCACGGATATCGATGCCTTCCGCACGCAAGTGCTTTAGAATGATGGCAGTCAGTTCGGGATCATCTTTGCCGAAAGCAGTAAGCCCTTCCAAAACCGTAACGCGGCTGCCGAGGCGGCGGTGGGCCTGCGCCATTTCCATGCCGATGGGGCCGCCGCCAATGATAATCAAATGTTCGAGCTTTTGCCCGTTGTTGAAAATCGACTCATTGGTGAAATAGGCAACGCTGTCGAGCCCGGGAATGGGCGGTACAACGGGCGATGATCCGGTGGCGATAACAAAGCGGCGGGCGGTGACCGTGTGGTCGCCTGCCGCAACAGTGCGCTTGTCGACGAACTTTCCGGCCGCCTGGAGGACGCGCACGCCGAGTCCCGTGAAGCGTTCCACTGAGTCATTGGGTGCGATGGCTGCGATGACGGCATGAACGTGGTCGTGCACGGCGGCATGATTGATCGCTGGCTCCACGCCCAAAATGCCGAACTGTTCAGCCGTGCGCATGGCTTGCGCACGCTTGCCGGCTGCAATCAGTGCTTTCGACGGCACGCAACCGTAGTTGAGGCAATCGCCGCCCATTTTGTGCTTTTCAATCAGCACCACGCGCTGACCGAACGCCGCGGCTGCGGCCGCGACGGAAAGCCCGCCGGAGCCAGCGCCGATGACGCAAATGTCCACGTCAAGGGTGTCGCCGCTTGGGGCGTTGGCTGGGCTGGTCATTTATCCTCGCAAAGCGATAAAGTGGAAATTGGATTTCGAAAGGCACTAGAGCAGGTCGCGCGGGGTTGCCGTCAAGCCCGGCTTGGCGACCAGCGCTTCATTGCGATGGGTATGAGCGAAATAATGCCAAGGGCCACGAATGCAGCGAGCAGTTCTTTGGTAATAAGCGCACTCGTATCGATGGTGTAAGGGCAAGCTGCGTCACTACCCCCAGGATTTTTGGCGAGGCATTCCTTGTAGACTGCGTTCTGACTTGCGACCACGCTGCCAAGGCCTGCGCCTGCAACGGAAAATGCCGTGGTGCCGGGTATGATGCCGAGAAATGTGCCAAGCACATAGGTGCGCAAGGGCACACCAAGCAACGCCGGGGCCAGGTTGACGACGACGAACGGAAACACAGGCACGAGCCGCAAGAACAGCAGGTAGCTGAGCGCATTCTCATTGAAGCCGTCTTTCAGTTTGGCGAGCCACGGTCCGGCCTTTGCCGCCATGGTTTCCCCGAACGACGTCTTGGCGATAAGGAAGACGAGCGTTGCGCCAATCGTCGCTGCAATAACCGTGGCCGGAGCGCCGGTCTTCCAGCCGAACAAGAGCCCGCCCGCCAGTGTCATGAACAGTCCGCCGGGAAGTGACAGCGCGATCACGGCGACATAGATCAGCATGTAGAGGCCGAGAGCAGCCAAGAAGTTTTCGCCGATGAAAGCTTGCAGGCTGTCGTAGTTGACGCCGATGGTCTTGAAGCTCAGGTACTGGTCCCAGCCCATAGCGCGTGCCAGAACTGCGGCCGCACCCAGAGCAATCAGCGGCAGCCATCGCTTGAAGGAAGTTGCGGCAGTCATTGTTCTCGTCTCCGGTTATGGATTGGCTTCCGCCGCGTCGTTGAGGGTCCAGTCATAGCCGAAATCGCTTATCGCGGTGATACCGTTGAGCTTTGACTTCAATGCATCTCCGGCATAGGTGCGCACGTGCGCCAAGACGCCGGCTTCATCGCCGCCGAAGTCTTTCTGGAACCAATCGTAGATCGAGGAGGCTGTGACCTCGCCGCCTTTAATGCTTAGACCGCGCGGGTGATTGATGTAGGCACTCGCAGCGGCGTTGAGCTGGGCATCGAGTTTATTGCCGGTAAAGGCCTCAGTTCCTAAGTTCGGGCAGCCAATCGATGCGCAGTTGACCGAATAGTGCACGCGCGGGTCTTTGAAGACCGGCCGCAGCAGTCCATGCTCGATATCGTCGAGACTGAGCGATGCGCCTTTGACATTGAGCGTCTTGGCCTTCCAGGGCCCTCCGGTGACGGATGCTATGAGCCCGCCGCCGAGATTAATGTCTTTGATTGAGGCGACTGGATAAGCGTTGAGAACGATGTCGGCCGTTTTGGCATTGTAGAGATTGGCCCAATAGGCGAAGGCCTCGTTCCGGTTGAGGCTTGAGGGGTCGGCTGCTTCGAGGGCCTGAATATAGCCCTGCAGTGCCCGGTGGCCCTCGGCCTTGAACTTGGCGTAGGCGACGCGATTGAGGCCGTCAGTGCCAGGGACCACATACATTTTGAGCAGGGCATCCCAAGCGGAATGATCGATCGTCCCCGATGCGCCTTCGGCGTACGGGCGCTGCGTGAACGTCTCGATACCAGTGGCTCTGGAGCTTGTTGCCCAGGTGATCAGACCTGCAACAAACGCAATGACGAACGACGCGATTGGGAGCCAGGGCATACGACCCTTGGGTTTAGAGTGCTCGGGCTCGCCAATCGATGGCAGGACATCTCGCCGCATGTTTAGCGCTCCTTAGGACACAGCAGCCGCGTGAAGGTCGCTGTCGTGTTATGCGATCGAACTACGCCCTCGAGGCGGCAAAGTTTCGGGGACTAGCCTGGCCGCTGCAGCAATTGACTTGGTGCAAGCGACAACTTATAAGCCCGATCAACGAGACAACTGGAGCGTGTTCGCGGCTCATGTGCCGATGCAACCCTCTTTAAGTCGCCCCTTTAGACGGAGTGAACGCTGTGAAGCGGACGTATCAACCGAGCAAGCTCGTGCGCAAGCGCCGCCATGGTTTCCGCGCACGCATGGAAACGGCTGGCGGCCGCAAGGTCCTCTCACGCCGCCGCGCAAAGGGCCGTAAGCGCCTTTCCGCTTAAAGGCCGTGTGCCGAGAGCATTGACACCGTTGAAGTGGAGCCTTGGCTGGAAACAGTCAGGGCTTTTTTGCCATGCAACTGCAAACGCTCAAGAAACGTACTGAGTTTTTGCGGCTCAGGGGCGGCGCGCGCTGGGCCTGTGACTGCTTTGCGCTAGAAACAAAGCCTCGTTCCCTGGCCGGGCCGAGCGGCCCGCGGTTCGGATTTACAGTCACCAAGGCCATGGGAAATGCGGTTGTGCGCAACAGGATCCGGCGCCGGCTGAAGGCAGCCGTGCAAGCTCTTGAAGAGGGGGTTGCCAAGTCAAGTCATGATTACGTTCTGATTGCGCGGCCGGCGGCACAAACAAAGGACTTTGCACTGTTGAAGAAAGCGCTTGAACAGGCATTGCAACGTGTGCATCACCCTCGGCCAGAGAGGCCCAGGGACAAATCGTAACTGTCACTTGGCGGCCTGCAGACTGGGTCGTGGAAACCAAACTATGAGCTGGTTGTGATCAGTTTGTTTCACCCGGGCTGATGCGGTTTGTTGCCAGACATACTACTTAGCCTTGCGCGCCAGTTTCCTCAGTCTTGCGTGGCGCACTTGAATTTGTTGCGTGACGCCATGTCCCCTTCCGCTGTGCCCGACTGAGGGCGATCACTTGCCGGCGGTTTGTTCTAAGCCGCACGCTTATCAACAGCCTTTGATTTGAGGGCCTTATGTCACGCCAGCCGCATCCAGACGATACCAAGAACATGATGCTTGCCGTCGCGCTTGCGATGGCGGTTTTGTTCGGATGGCAATTTTTCTATGCCGGGCCGCAAATGCGGGCACAGCAGGAAAAGGCGCAGCTGGACAAAAAGCTCGCTGAACAGGCGAAGGAAAAAGAAGCGGCTTCATCGCCAGCGGCTTCCGGGGTGGTTGCACCGGGTGCTCCCCACTCTGCGGATTTGGCGGGTACCAGCAGTGCTGCAACGCGTGAAGAAGCCCTTGCGCGTTCTCCGCGCCTGATGATTGAGACGCCATCTCTCAAAGGTTCGATTGCACTCAAGGGCGGTCTGATTGACGACCTGACGATGGTCAAGCACCACGAAACGGTCGATCCCAAGAGCCCGAACGTCATTCTGATGTCGCCACTCGCTGGGCCGAATGCCTACTTCGCGGAGCACGGCTGGCAAGTGGCTGCCAAATCCGGACAAACTGTGCCGACAGCTGAGTCAGAGTGGAAACCTGCAACGGCTGGGCCGCTGACACCTGCGGCACCGGCAAAGCTGACGTGGGAAAACGGCAAGGGCCTTGTGTTCACGCGTACACTCTCCGTTGACGCCGACTACATGTTCAAGATCACCGACAGTGTCGAGAACAAAACCGCAAGTGACGTGACGCTCACGCCGTACGCGCGACTCTATAAGTTTGGGAAACCCGCCACCACTGGATACGCCGTCTTGCACGAAGGCCTGATCGGCGTGCCGGGAGACGCTGGATTGGTTGAAGTCGCTTATGCCACGGCCATTTCCGAACCCGGGCCCAAGTCGTTCGATGTGAAGTCCGGTGGCTGGATTGGCGTCACCGATAAATACTGGGCTTCGGCGCTTATCCCGGATCAAGCGTCATCCTACATTGCTGTCCTCGAAGGCCGCGCCAGCACCGGCGGCAGGCCGGAACTCTACACGGCTGAGTACACGCGCCCCGAAGTCACGGTGGCGGCCGGCCAGCAGCAATCGGTGGAAGGCCAGCTCTATGCCGGTGCCAAACAAGTCAAAGTGGTCGAAGGCTACGAGACGACGCACAACATCAAGATGTTCAACAAGCTCATCGACTGGGGCTGGTTCTATTTCTTGACGCGCCCGCTCAATCATTTGCTTGATTGGCTCTACCAGATACTCGGCAATTTCGGTCTGGCCATTCTCGCTGTGACCGTGCTCGTTAAGGGTGTGTTCTACCCACTAGCCAACAAGTCATACGAGTCTATGGCGAAGATGAAGAAGCTGCAGCCGCAAATGGAATTGCTGCGCGAAAAATATAAGGACGACAAGCCGCGTCAACAGCAAGAGGTGATGCAGCTCTACCAGAAGGAAAAGATCAATCCGCTCGCAGGCTGCCTGCCGATCCTGATCCAGATCCCGGTTTTCTTTGCACTCTACAAGGTACTGTTTATCTCGATCGATATGCGGCACGCACCGTTCTATGGCTGGATCCGCGACCTGTCGGCGCCCGACCCGACCTCGCTTTTCAATCTGTTCGGGTTGCTGCCCTATGCCGTGCCGGATTTTCTGCATGTGGGCGTGTGGCCCATCATCATGGGCATCACCATGTTCGTGCAAATGCAGCTGAACCCGCCGCAGCCCGACCCGATCCAGCAGAAGATGTTCAGCTACATGCCGCTGATTTTCACGTTCCTGCTCGCGTCTTTCCCGGCGGGTCTCGTGATTTACTGGGCATGGAACAACCTGCTCTCGATTTTCCAGCAGTATTACATCTCGCAAAAGGCAGGCGCTGAGATCCATCTATTGGACAACATGAAGCGCATCTTCAGTCCGCTCACCAGGTTGTTCGGGCGCGGCGAGGAGACCAAGAGTTGACGCTCATCGTTCAGACTGCACGCCATGCCGGATGAAGAATTCTCTGCGGACGAGATGACAGCGGGACAGCTGCTGTTTGCCCAGACGTGGTTTTTTCTCAAGGGCGTCGTCGGGCTGGAGCACCTGCCTGGTACAGACCGGCCGGAAATTGCCTTTGCTGGGCGCTCCAATGTCGGGAAGTCGAGCCTGATCAATGCGCTCGTAGGAGTCCACGGGCTGGCGCGAGCCTCCAATACGCCGGGGCGCACGCAGGAGCTCAATTTTTTCCTGCCCGAAGGCCAAGCACTCTACGCGGTAGATTTGCCGGGTTACGGCTTTGCCAAGGCACCAAAAGATAAAGTTGCCGCTTGGACTTCGCTGATCAAAGACTATCTGCGCGGGCGCCCCAATCTGGCGCGCGTCATGCTTCTGGTTGATTCCCGTCACGGACTGAAGGCGGTTGATCGAGAGATCATGACGTTACTTGATGAAGCGGCTGTGGCCTACCAGGTCGTGCTGACCAAAGCCGATAAGATCAGCGAACGGGCTTTGGTGATAGTGCTTGCCGAAACCG
>JANNXL010000332.1:0-14583 GCA_031409575.1 Hyphomicrobium sp. | reverse complement strand
CGAATGGATGCGCGGCAACGAATTGGAACAGCGGCGCACCGGCGGGGATTTGGGCGGCACCATGCGGCTCGGCGCGTTCGCTGCCTCACTGTCAGAAGGCAGCCGCATCGCAGACGTTTATGGCGACACGCAGATTTCTGAGCGACACCGGCATCGCTATGAAGTTAACACACGCTATCGCGAGCGGCTTGAGAAAGCCGGATTACGATTTGCCGGGCTCTCCCCGGACGGTCTGCTGCCGGAAACGGTCGAGTATGCCGATCACCCCTGGTTCATCGGCGTGCAGTTCCACCCCGAACTGAAGTCGCGGCCATTTGAACCCCATCCCCTGTTCCGCTCGTTTATTGCTGCGGCAGTCGAACAGAGCCGGTTGGTCTGAACTGACTCCACTGGCGGCAAACGATGGCTACCGGTCCCTTTTCTAAGACAGACAACACGACGCGGCAGTTCCGCTGTTCTTTGCGGCAACCTATCGTCTGATGCGTGGGATTTTGGGCGTGGTCTGCCACCTAATGTGCAGACAGAGAAATGGCGGAGACGATAGGATTCGAACCTACGATACCCTTTAGGAGTATAACGCTTTAGCAAAGCGCCGCCTTCAGCCACTCGGCCACGTCTCCGCAAATCAGGCAGGAACCTCGTATAGATGCGGGTCCGGGTGATTGCAAGCGCAAGCAGGGCGGGGCTCAATCCAGTCCCTGTGGCCGCAAAGCAACCCAATTTGTGACCTCGCGGCAGCTCCGCAGCCCTGCTGGAATACCGCTGCTGGGCTTTGAATTTGGCACTGATCCCGTTGACGGCTTTCCCTTGTCGCAGAGGCGGTCTAAGTTGCAGACATCGTTGCGGGTCAAAGTGAGCCAGGTTCGGTGTCAATTCAACGTCCATTGTCGAGCGATGTGATCCGCAGCGGTGCCGCCGCACTGTTGTGGGTGCTCGCATCTAACCCCACCGCCGCGGCCGAATATTGCGTCACCTGTGCGGCACCCGCTGCCATGTATGCTTGCACGATCGAAGGCGCACCTGCCGAGGGACCGTCTGATCCCCGCGCTCAGCTTGCCTGTATACAGGAACTGGCCCGTCAGGGCGGGCATGAGACGTGTTCGGTTCCGCGCAGTGCGCCCACACCATGCCCGGGTGTCATGCGGGTCGTGACAGCTCCAAGCCTCAATTCACCGGTGGCGGTTGTCCCGCCCGGAGATCCGCAAGCCAACTCTCAACCGCCACTCGCTGGTCAGGACGCAGCGCCCCCGGAAGCCGGTGCAGCCGAAACCGTTGTCGCAAAACCCGCCAAGGACAAGGAGCCGCGCACCGTTGAGGAGTTGGCGGCGCAAACGGTCGAAGCGTCAAAAAGGAGTTTGGAGAAAGCGGGCGACGCGGTCACCGGAACTGCTGATAAGGCAGGAGAAGGTGTTGAAAAAGCCGGAAGTGCTGTCGGCACAGCGGCCAAGAAGACGTGGCATTGCCTCGCGTCATTTTTCAGCGAGTGTTGAAGACTCTTTAGCTGGCTCGCGCCGACACGCGTTCCGCGAGCCGGCCGCCGCTCGCAGGCGCTCCGCGCGTCCCGGCCGGCTCCGCGAAGCGGAGTCGGGATGCGCCAATACAGACTCAACGTCAGTGTAATTTGATCCATTCGCGGGCCTGGCGCTGGGCTTCAGCCACTTCAGCCTTTGACATCTCACTTGAGATTTCGAGGCGATAAGCTTTGGCTTCGGCATTGCCGCGCACGGCTGCAAGATTGAACCACTTGTGTGCTTGCACAAGGTCGAGGGGAGCATCCCTGCCGGCACAATACATCAGACCCAATTCAAACAACGCATCGGCCGCGCCGCCTTGGGCTGCGAATTCCACAACGTCACGCGAGGAAAAATCCAGACGCGCCATATTCGTACTCCACGGTTCTTATCTTCGACGGTTTCGTTGCCATTTCATGTTGCGGCGACGCTGGAAACAATGTCAGGGGACAGATGACAAGTCGTAAATGCGGGAGAGACAGTTTGGTGGTATTGCGTTGATCAGACTGAATGAAATGCGCGCGTGGTGTACCGTTGCGGGGCATTCTTCCCGCGCTCGAACGGCGTGCAACAGGCTGTTAACGGGCAGCGCAACACCTGCCTAACTATCCCAGCAGAATGCTTTTGGAACCCCTGGAATTGCGCTGTGCCCGTCCCGTCCCGAATTGTCATTGCGGCGCGTTCAGGGCCGGTTCATCACGTTTTGGATAAATGGGATCAAGTGCATGACGGTTCGCTTGAGTTAGCGCCGTTGACTGAAGCGGGGAGGATGAGATGTGCTTGAAGGCAATCTGGTTGGCGGCGCTTGCGATAGCGGCACCTTTCGGTCTTTCAGGATGCGCAAACGAAACAACTTCTGAAACCTCCTTTGCAGCGCCGTCGTTCGTTGGGGCCAACCTTTCCAACATGGGTGGGGCACGCAAGGCTCAACTCTCTGGTTTGCCGGGTCAGGAGGAGGCTTTGGTCATTGAGCCGAGCTCGTCCAGCAAAGTTCTCTCAGCCATCGTGTTTGAACGGGTCACCGGCCGAACGGCCTATCCGGATGGCGCGCTTCTCAGTAAGTAAAGTGCAAGGGAGTTTCTTGCCGCCACGAATTCACGGCACCAGTACTGTTGATCCCGTCGTCTTTCGTGCTTCGAGATCTCTGTGCGCCCGGGCGGCATCTATTAGGGCATACGTCTGATTGACAGAAATGTTGATTTTGCCGCTTTCCACCATTCCAAACAGCTCCGAAGCGTTCGCAACCAGGTCTTCGTGCCGCGCCGTGTAGGCCATCATCGAAGGGCGAGTGGCAAACAGTGATCCCTTCAATGCCGTCAGATCGAATGGCGGGACTGGGCCCGAAGCATTCCCGAAACTCACCCATAGTCCTTTGGGCTTAAGACATTCAAGCGATGCCGGGAATGTATCTCGCCCAATCGAGTCGTAGGCGACATCGCACATGGTCCCGCCCGTGATCTCGCGAACGCGACTCACCAAGTCTTCCGTTTTGGAATTGATGACGTGCGTGCAGCCGTTGGCGCGGGCGAGGTCCGCTTTTGCCACTGAGCTCACGGTGCCGATCATGGTTGCGCCGATGGCGCGCGCCCACTGACACGCAATCAGACCGACACCGCCTGCCGCGGCGTGAAACAGCATGACCGTTTGGGATGTTACCTTGTAAGTCTCGCAGAACAGGTAGCGCACGGTCATGCCTTGCAGCATCATGGCGGCTGCCGTCTCATAGGTGATGCCTTCGGGAATTTTGACAACACGATCGGCGGCGATCAGGCGCTCCTGCGCGTAGCCGCCCAGAACGCCGGCGTATGCAACGCGGTCGCCAATTTGCAGGTCTGTCACGCCAGGTCCGAGCGCCGTCACGTCTCCAGCACCTTCCATGCCGATGACGCCGGGTAGGGCCGGCAGTTTATAGAGCCCCGAGCGATGATAGGTGTCGATGTAGTTGAGCCCGCAGGCGCGCTGCCGCAAGCGAACTTCACCTGGCCCCGGGGTTGCGGTTTCAATCTCATCCCAAGCAAGTGCTTCCGGACCGCCATAAGCGTGAATGCGAATCGCATGAGGCATGAGTGGGAACGCTCCTGAATTGCCATGCGGCGACACGGTTATATGCCAGCAGCGGACCCCGGGGATAAAGTGATGCTGACTGCAATATCTTGAAATCATGTAGCAATGCCGTAGTCACGCGTCCATGCGTGGAGTTGCCTTGACGCCGCCACGTGCGGCTTCTATGGCCACTCACAGTGAACATATGTGGGACCGGAATGGTGGGGGATCGACAACGCAGGGTGCGAAAGACGCACGCGGTCTGCCTCATCGCGGGTGCGCTGGCAGCGCTCGCAGGCGGTTGCGCCAGCGGCGATCCGCCAGAAATTACGACGCCACGTGCGGGGCTCGGCTGCGTCGATGACAGCATGAACTGCATCGCACAGCGTAAGGCAACACTGCAGGCCATGATGTCGGATCCCGGGCGCAAGTGGGTGAAAGAAGCCCCGTCGCCTGCGGCGTATGCGTCGGGCGTGCGTCTGTTCGCATACAAAAACAAAAAGAAAGACCTATCTTGCGATGAACTGGCGCACGGCCGCAAGGAAGCAGACGCTGCACCGGCCTCGTTGCGGTCAAACGGAACGGGGCTAACGCCAGCGCAAGTTTCGCGCGGAGCCATGCTTGCCCACGATGTTGGCCGCGAGCTTGGAAACGAGTACAATCGGCGTTGCAAGAAGGGCTAAATGGCTTATGTGCAACCCCGGCGGCACAAATTGAGCTTGGCCGGGTTTACCCAATGCCGGACTGCCGATGTTCCCCCTTGGCCCGCGTCGTCAAAGCGATGTGGCCGTCTCATGAAAGACAGCACGGATGGTGCAGCAGATCGTCGAGATGATCGTGGCGTTTGTGCGCGAACATCAAAGCTGGGCCGCTCCGATGGCGTTTCTCGTCGCGTTCGGCGAGTCCGTTTGCTTCCTCTCGCTGATCTGGCCTGGTACCGCGATTTTGGTCGGCATCACGGGACTGCTGGCTGCAAGTGGCATGGAAATGCAAAATTTATGGCCCGCAATCATTGCGGCTGGGCTAGGCGGCTCGCTCGGCTATTCAATCTCGTATTGGTTTGGTCTTTACTTCAAAGACAGCATTGGCGGCATCTGGCCCTTTACCCGGCAGCCTGATCTCATCCCGCGCGGAAAAGTCTTCTTTGAGACGTACGGGGCTTGGGGCGTTTTCCTCGGCCACTTCTTTGGCCCTGTGCGCGCTGTCATTCCAGTGGTGGCCGGCATGTTCGCCATGCGCCAGCTTCCGTTCCAGATTGCTAACATCGCAAGCGCTTTCCTATGGGCAGCAGGCGTCATTGCCCCCACGTTCTTCGCCGTCACCTTCAAAGATGAGGTGTTCACCTTTATGCGTGAACACGAATATATCGTCGCCGCAATGATGTTCACCGCCGCGTTCTTGAATTCTATTCCGACGCCGCTCATGGCCATTCCAACGCTGATTGTCTTTATTGGGCTTGGTGCTGCGCATTTGTTTGCGGGCGGTGATCTCGTCACCTTGTTTGCGGCCGGTGTTGCCGGCGCCTTTCTGGGCGACATTGTTGGATACTTAACGGGCCGCAAGCGACCGCAAGACTTTCAGGCCGTCTGGCCGAACAGCTGGTCGCTTGATGCTGCCGATCGTGCGCGCACGTTCGTATCCCGTTTTGGGGTCAGCGGGCTTTTGCTGTCGAAGTTTCACACGACACTGCGATCGTTTGTACCTCTGGCGTCAGGTGCGCAGCATCAAGCTCTCTTTGCGTTTCTCATCGTTAGCGCGCTTTCAGCGGCACTATGGTCGGGCGTTCTGCTGTCGCCACGTTATCTGCTCGCCATGCTGATGTCGGTTTAGGCCGCAGAGCAGGGGGGACAAGATGCCATTTGATTTTCTGGTCTCGATTAAAGATCAGCTGCTGACGCTGGCACGTGACCATCAGACACTCATTGCGCCGCTGGTCTTTGTCTTAGGTTTTGCCGAGAGCATCGCGCTGGTCTCGCTGTTTGTGCCCTCAACACTCCTATTTCTAGGCATCGGCGCGATCCATCACGCCGCTGGCGGCGCATTCGTTCCCGTGTGGCTGGCAGGTGCTGCTGGCGCCTGTCTTGGCGATCTCGTTTCCTATGGAATCGGCTGCTATTTCAAAGACAGAATCAACACCGTCTGGCCCTTCAGAAAATATCCGGGCTTCATCGGCAAAGCGAAGGAATTGGACGAAAAGTGGGGCGCTTTGGCGCTTGTCGGATCGAAGTTTCTCGGCATGCTGCGGCCGTTCGCACCCGTGATGGCGGGAGCCATTTCCATGCCCTGGGGCCGGTTTTTGCTGGCAAGCGCGGCCGGCGCTTCGCTGTGGGCAGGTGTGTTCCTGTCGCCCGGCTATGGTTTATCGCTCTTTCAGTGAATTCCCAGGGTCGCAGGTCAGCCAGCTGGGCTTGCCACGGCATAGCGGATCGCCTACACGACGGGCTTCATTTGAACCCTGCGCGCGTTGGCGTGCCCAGCCCTACAGTGCTGGCCCTGAAGGAATGACGGCCATGACCGAACGCACCGCCCGCAAAGTTGAAATCCAGAAGAAGAAGGCGCGCCGCGCCATTCCCCGCGCTGC
The DNA here is from genome assembly GCA_031409575.1 of Hyphomicrobium sp. Taxonomy (GTDB): domain Bacteria; phylum Pseudomonadota; class Alphaproteobacteria; order Rhizobiales; family Hyphomicrobiaceae; genus JANNFX01. The sequence goes on along the minus strand of JANNXL010000332.1, from coordinate 8,448 downwards.
TGTCACACGCAACCAGGGCAACACGTCGGCCGTGCGCAAGCGCCTGAAGAAAGCGTCTGGCAAGGCACGTGCCGCGAAGGCTGCTGTGAAGGCCTAAATCAAATCAAGCCGCGCGCGATCTCTGCGACGCGTTCCGTTTTGATAAGTTCTGTGGCTTCCTCGTCTGTCAGCACTTTAACGGGCTGTCCATCCCATGGGCCGCGACCGTCGGTGTCCATGCGGCCTGTGTTTGTAACGGCTTTGCAGACACGCGCCCAGACGGCTGGGTCGGCGTTGCGTTGGCCCCAAATCGCCGACAGAAAATAACGGAACTTGGCGCTGCGGGCAGCGACCAGCTCAATCTTTCCGATGAGCGCGGGGCCGTGCTTCACAACCGAATTTTCGAGCAACCCCGCCGCGATGTAGGCAGCGTCTGCTGGTGTCTCGCAGGCGTCCATGGCAGTAACCGCGAGCTGCAACAGCAGGTCGGGATAATCTTCAGCAACTTCGAACTCGCAGTCCGAGGCCCATTCCAAGTCTGCGCGCACTGCCTCTTCGTCGCCGTCAAACCCATCGGCGAACGTGCGGCCATGGGCCAGAACGGCTGTTCCTACTTTGGCAAAATCAAATGAGCCGTCTGCCTTGCGGCACGGGTAGCCTTCCTCGCCGTATTTGCAATGGAAGCACTGGGGCAGGGACATAAACCGGCTCCGGTTGAAATGGGCGCAATCGCCGGGTGACTCACCGTGCACTTTTATCAGGATAGCAGACGCTGCGTCACCCGCGTTCCAGCGAGCGGCCAAGTTTTACATAGCTTGATAGGCGCTCTGCAGCGAGTTCTCCTCGTGCCACCGCTGCGCGCACGGCGCACGCGGGCTCGGTTTTATGCTGGCAATTCGAGAATTTGCATTGGGCCGCTAACGCCTCGATGTCTTCGAAGCTAGGTTCGGCCACTTCTGTGGGGTTCCACAACTCAAGCCCGCGCATGCCGGGTGTGTCGATGATGGCCCCGCCTTGGGCGCGGACAAACAATTGGCGATGCGTGGTGGTGTGACGGCCGCGGCTGTCGTGTGCGCGCACTTCTTGCGTCGATTGCGCGTTGTGGCCCAGAAGCTGATTGGTCATGGTCGATTTGCCGACGCCCGATGAGCCCATGAGCGCAATGGTTTTGTTGCCTGCGAAGTATGGCTCTAGCTCGGCAAGGTTTCCAGCCCCGCGTGCGCTAAGACGATGGACGGGAACGTCAGGTGCGATGCCTTCGATGAGCCCGGTCGTGGCCGCCTCATCGTGAGGCAGGTCGGCTTTGTTGGCAACGATGACGGCTGTCGCTCCGCTTTCGCGCACGAGCGCCAAGTAGCGCTCGAGCCGCTGCAAATTGAAATCATTGTCGAGCGCCGTGACGATGAAAACCACATCGACGTTGGCCGCCAACAACTGTGGGCGCTGTTCGCCAGCCGCCTTGCGCACAATGGCGCTTGAGCGCGGCAGCACGGCTTCAATCATGGCCGGACCATCGTCGATGGACGGACGCACAGCTACGAAGTCGCCGACACCGGGAAGGTCGGAGCGCTCGGCTGCTTCGTTGCGGCTGCGGCCAGTAATGTGGGCGGTCAGTTCACCGGTTTGGGTTGCGACACAGAAGTGCGTGCGGTGCTCGCCGACCACGCGCCCGGGAACCAGACCCTCCTTCGCATAGGGTGCGAACGCCTTCTGGCGTTCCGCAGTCCAGCCCAGAGCGGTGAGAGGCATATGAGGCGGGTCTTGGACGAAGTCTCCGATTGGCATTCCCGACCACCCCATCACTCCGCCGCAACGGGCTTCAGCTCAAATATGCGGGCGAGTTTTGATGCCGATTTCAAATCGCCGGCGCGGAGCGCGAGACGAACAGCGTCGAGCTTTTCTGCGTCTTCCAATGAGAAGTAAGGCGACCAGCCGCTGTCTGTCTCAATGAGCGAAACATCCACTTCTGCGGCGTAGCGGCCCTCATGGACCAATTCCACCGATTGTTTTGTTTTCATGGCTTCCGGCTCCTGAAGTCTGAACTCCATTCGGATGGGTCTGGATAGTACGCCGTCACCGCCACGGCCGGAGCGTCAGTCCCTTTTTCAAGACCCCAAACTACGTGCAAGGGCTTGCCAGATGCGTCAATCTGCAAAACGAGAACGGCTGGCCCAAGGTAAAAATCTGGGTAGTCCTCAATGACATATCCTTGAGTTATGCCTGTAATCACATCGGCAAACAGGATACCTCGCTTAGACAAGCGTGCATAGCCGTGTGCAGAAACACGCACATTGCGTCGCTTTACGAGTTCGCATATCCGCAGAAATGTCGAAATCTGGACCACCCACCCCTCACGCCTCCACACCCAGCTTCGTCTTCAGCAACTCATTCACCGACGCCGGGTTGGCTTTGCCGCCAGAGGACTTCATCACTTGGCCGACAAACCATCCGAGCATGTTGGGCTTGAGCTTCGCTTGCTCGGCCTTCTCGGGATTGGCCGCGATGATGTCATCCACGGCCTTTTCGATGGCGCCCATGTCGGTGACTTGTTTCATACCGCGGGCCTCGACGATTTCGAACGGATCGCCGCCTTCGGTCCACAAAATCTCGAACAGGTCCTTGCCGATCTTGCCCGAGATCACGCCGGTCGCGATCAGTTCTACGAGACCAGCCAGCTGCTTCGCTGAGATCGGGCTGCTCTCAATGCCAAGGTTCTCTTTGTTCAAGCGTCCGAACAGTTCGTTGTTGACCCAGTTGGCGGCAGCCTTGCCTGTCGCAACCAGATCCTTAGCTTTGCCATCGCGGCCTTTGGCGACGGCCTCGAAGTAATCGGCCGACGGTTTTTCCGCGACCAGCACGTTGGCATCATAAGCCGACAAGCCATAGACTTTCATGAATCGCGCGCGCTTTTCGTCGGGCAATTCCGGCAGGTGCTGCTTCAAGCCTTCGACATAGTCAGCCGTGAATTCAAGCGGTAGCAGATCAGGGTCGGGGAAATAGCGGTAGTCGTGTGCTTCTTCCTTCGAGCGCATGGAGCGCGTCTCGCCGCGGCCGGGATCAAACAGCCGCGTTTCCTGATCAATTTTGCCGCCGTCTTCCAGAATGTCGATCTGACGGCGGGCTTCGACTTCGATGGCCTGGCCAATAAAGCGTATGGAGTTGACGTTTTTGATTTCGCAGCGCGTGCCAAGCTTGTCTCCCGGCTTGCGCACCGACACGTTCACGTCGGCGCGCAGGTTGCCTTTGTCCATGTCGCCATCGCAGGTGCCGAGATAGCGCAAAATCGTGCGCAACTTCGTCACGTAAGCCTGCGCCTGCTTGGCCGAGCGCATGTCGGGCTTCGACACGATCTCCATAAGCGCCACGCCCGAACGGTTGAGATCGACGTAGCTGTAATCCGGGTGCTGGTCGTGGATCGACTTGCCGGCGTCCTGCTCCAGATGCAGGCGCTCGATGCCGACGCGGATCGTTTCCCCATCGGCGTCAATTTCAACTTCGCCCTCACCCACGATCGGCTGCTTGTACTGGCTGATCTGATAGCCCTGCGGCAGATCGGGATAGAAATAGTTCTTGCGGTCGAAAATGCTCTTGAGGTTGATCTGCGCCTTGAGGCCGAGGCCGGTGCGGATGGCCTGGGCCACGCACTCGCCATTTATGACGGGAAGCATGCCGGGCATGGCCGCATCCACGAGGGAGACGTGCGAGTTGGGTTCAGCACCAAAGCCGGTCGACGAACCCGAAAACAACTTCGATTGAGACGCCACCTGGGCGTGTACCTCAAGCCCAACGATCACTTCCCAATCGCCTGTGGCACCGGGAACGAGGAGTGAAGGTTTCTTAGCTGCTGCTGTTTGCGTGGCGGTCATTGCGGGTTCCTTGAATGTCAGACCTGTTATCGCACTGGGGTCAGGCCTGCAACTGTCGCTATCGTCCCGCAAAACTGTTGATGGTGCTGGGGTATTCGCGGGCCAGACGCGCCACTTCGTCCAGCCCCCAACGATAACTCAGATCAAACAGCTCCGTATGCCGGTGCCAATCCAGCAAGCCAATGGTGGGGGGGATGGGTGGCACAAGCAGCAGGTCATCCGCCGTCAGGTGTTGCTTGAAAACATGGCGGTTGGCCATCATGGCCCGCATCAGCACGGCAACGACGCCTGGCGCATTGGGCAATTGCCCCCAGCGGAAGGGATTGGCGGCCAGCCGCATAAGTGCCGCGCGCGAGGGCAGGCTGTCGTAATCGACGGCGAAGCGTTCGGTCTCCAGTGTCATGAAACTCACGATGGCATTCGGCCCGCTTTTCAGATCATGCATCACGCGCAAGGGCACGTTGTCGAGCAACCCGCCATCGACGAGCATTTCGCCCTCGGCAGTATAAACCGGGGGCAGCATCACGGGGATAGATGCCGACGCGCGCACGGCCTGCCACAACGGCCCGCGCCGGTGAACATGCAGCGCATAGCGCGACAGGTTGGTCGAGACCGCGAAGAACGGCAGCCACAAGTCTTCGATGCCGTCCGAACCGTAGAGCCGCTGCAACTCTTCATCGAAGCGCTGGTGGTCGAGCACACCATAGCGCGGCCACGTGTAGCGCCGCATGGCCTTGCGGGTGACGAACATGTGGTGGATGGCGTCGTCCATGTCTTGCGGATTGGCCGTCAGCATAAAGGCCGCTGTCATTGCAGCGCCCACCGAGGCCCCGCCCATGATGTCGAATTCAAACCCGCATTCGACGAGCGCCTTGTAGACGCCCGCGTGCGCCGGGCCGAGCGCTCCACCTCCGCACGCAACGAGCCCGCGGGCCGTGCCGCTAATGAACCGGAACAAGCGTTCGGCATCAGTGCGGGTATCGAGTGCAACATGGTGATGGAAGCCTGGCGCCCGCCCCTCAAGCCAGCGCGCGGTGCCGCTTAAGCGGGTGCGGGTTGTGTGCAAAAGTATGAGACGGCGCGCTTCTGGATCAACGGTTTGTGCGGCAACTTCTTCAAGCGCGTTCATCTGCGCAGCCGCGCTGTGAAAGCCAGCGGCCAAGATAAGATCGGCATGCCGGATGATTTTTTCAGACCAAGCCGTCAATTCGCTGTCGGCGACGAAAATGAGAAAGTCGTAGCTGCTTTCGAGCGCATTGAGCGCCGCGGTCGCCGACGGGCTGTCGAGGTTTTCTGTGCTGCCGAGCCGTTCTGCGGCGTTGGCCGATGTTAGCAGCAGCACCCGCGCGCGCGCCGCGAAAACCGACTGCAAGAGGTTGCAGAACTCAACGGGGAGAGGTGAACCGCCTGCACGGATCAGCGCAATCGTGCGCGGCTTGGGATCGGGCGGCGGTTGCAAAGCAGCCGTCGTGGCAGCAAGGCGGTCGGCGAGCGTCAGTGTCAGGGTGCGCCAGATGCCTGGCTGTTCCCGGGTCAAGTCATCAAAGTTGTCCCGGGTCAGCCGCAGCACCAGGCCGTCGCGCAGGGCTGTGACAGTCGCTGTGCGGGTCCCGCCCGCAAGAAACGCTATTTCGCCGATGGGCTGGCCGGCCCCGATATCGGTGATGGCAGCCGCGCGCCCGTTGCGGGTGACGGCAAACCGGCCCGAAACGGCGATATACAATGCGTCCGCCTCGTCGCCCTGACGGATGAGGACGTGGCCGCGCCGAACGGGCAGCGTTTCAAAGCGCTGGGCAAGGCCCGTTCTTTCCGCATCGCTGAGCCCTGAAAACAGGTCGATGGCATGTAGGGCGGCGTGATCTACCGGATTGGTCATGGGCGACGCTCGCGGCGCGCAGGATGCGCCAACCTTTGGAGACGCCAAAGCCTAGCACGCCAGATGCGTGGAGAGTGTTCTATGCCGGAGAATTGGATAACTTGGTGCCGCATGCAGCGGAGGGCTACTTAGCCAGCTGGCGTAGCGCGCAGGTGAGCAGGCCCAGTGCAGGGCCGAAAATCGCCAAGTAGGACATGACTAAAAACATTGTGGTTTCCATGCCCTCTTAACGTAGTTGGCATTCTTGTGGATCACAAAGGTCCCGCGGCCCCGTGCTATGCGGCCAGAACCCGGGCGTCGAAAGGCATTTCAGTGGCTGGCAGCGAAGTGCGTACGGCGCGCGCCATCTTGAGCGGATTGAAACCATAGGCCGTGTTGAGCCTGCTGGTTGCCGCCGCGACGACTGCTTCGGCGATTGCCTCGCGCTCATGGTTTTGAAGCAGCAACTGCAGCCGGCTTGAGGCGCATACCGCAATCAGATTTTGAAAGCGGATCAGCGTTGCGGTTTTGCGCGCGGTATCCCGCGCCACGAGCGACCAATAGGCTGCGCAGACGTTGCGCAGAGTAGCACCTGGCAGCGTATGTGCGGTGGCAAGCGTAGCTCCATGCAGGGCCAGCAGCTTGACAGCAACCGAAAGTTCCCGCGCGCTTACCGGCGGCACGTCGGTCAAATTCAAAGATGTAGATGGGGAGCTCAAGGCATTGTTCCAAATTTATTGTGAGGCAAGTATTGCGGGATGATCAGCGCTTCTTGGGCCGGGCAAATGCCGTCCAAGGCGTGCCGTGCATCAGTACGATTTCTTTGGGCTGGCGGGCATTCACCAGAAAGTCTGCGCCGTAACCGATGAGCTTGCCGTTCGGGTTCTGAATGGCACTCTTGGCGAAGCGGTAACGGTCGCCGTCGTCGGTCTGAATGACGCCGAAGCCGAGCCGGGTGTTGTACTTGATGATTTGGCCGTACATGACAGTCTCCTCGAAACGCTGGTGCGGGCAGCCCCGCAATTTGAATGGTCTCCAGATTGCCTTAGAGTTGGGGCATGCGCTGTTCCCGGCGAGACTCGCTCGCATTCTGTCATTCAGGACTGGCATTCAGGACGGGCATTGAGGATGGGATGAACGCTTTTGGCCGCTCGATTTTAACCTTTGGCCTGGCTTTCGCCGCGCTGGTGCAACCTGGTGTTGAGGGCGTCGCCGAAGCAGTTGGCGCGCCGGGTCAACGCGGTGCCATTTGCGGCGGTCTTGCCGGCTTTCAGTGCGCTCAAGGGTTCTTCTGCAATTTCAAACCAGCGGCCCGGTGCGGCGCTGCCGATCAGACCGGAACGTGCAGCAGGCGTCCGCAGGTTTGCGCAAAGCTCTACCGTCCAGTTTGCGGCTGTGACGGCAAAACCTATGCCAACGATTGCGAGCGCCGCGCGGCCGGGTTTGGAAAAATTTTGAACCGCGCCTGCAGCAAAGCGAATTGAGACCGGGTCACTCCACCCGGTCCCTTACGTCTAACATGACCACCTTGCGGACGGTTCGCCCGGGCTGCCCAGGTGTGAGCCAGTGACCTGGTTTTTTGTCCTCACTCTTTGCGAAAGAACGCGTCCACGCGCATTCCGGGCAGCAGTGGCACCGAGCCATCGAGGTCAATGGTCACTTCCAGAACGTCCACATCATTGGTGCGGCGGTGACCGCGGGGGCCGACTTTCGCTTGGCCCAGAGACGGCGCCATGCGTGTGACCTTGCCTTCGAATTCTTTGCCGGGATAGCTCACGCTTTTGACGAACGCCTTCTGCCCGATCTTGACCTTTCCAACATCGCCTTCGTCAATTTCCGCCTTCACACGCACCTGAGACATGTCGCCGGTTACGACCAGCGGCAGATCGGGCGAGGGGGCCACAATCTCGCCAACCTTGGCGTTGAACTGCAGCACTGTTCCGGCTTCCGGCGCACGGATGCGGGTCTTTTCTAACATCGCCTCGGCCATGCGCACTTCGGTGCGAGCGGCCGCGACTTGCGATTCAGCGCTGCTGGGAGCTGGCAAATTGGACTTTGACTGCGCCTTCACAAAGGCCTGGCGTTCGCGGTCGAGCCGCTCACGGGCTTCTTTCAGGCGGCGGCGCGCGTCGGTGACATTCTGGTCCGTGCCCGAGCCCGTGTGCTTCGATGAAATGGCATAATCGAGTTCGATGCGCGCGCCAGTCACAGCGCGTTCAGCCGAGTAAATGGCGTCTTCGGCTTTGCGCACATCTTCGCGGCCGGTTGCGAATTGCTTTTCGCGTTCGTCACGCAGTGCTTCGGCGTTGGCTTCTGCCGAGGTGAGGCGGGCGCGTGCTTCAGAGTCATCTAGGCGGATCAGCAATTCGCCGTCCTCCACTTTGTCTTCGATCTTGACCAGTGTCTCTTCAACACGGCCGAGCAGCGTGGTGCCAAGCCGGATCTCGCCGCCTCTTGGTTCAACACGGCCGGGCGCTGCTGCGACCCAGTTTACTTCGGCCTCGGTCACCTCGATATCGGCTTTTGCGTTGGTATTAGAGGTTTGCAGATAGGCTACGTAGCTGGCCCCGCATGCTGCGACAGCGAGGAGAAAGAGTGAGAGAGGTTTGAGCATGGCACGTGTCTCGTTTCTGAAATGGGCTGGTGACTTTATTCGGAAATATGAAAGCTAGTGAGCGGCTGCTGCTGCGTGTCCGCTTGCGTGAGGCGGTCCGCCGTGGACGGGCCGCTCGTCAGCAACGATGAGTC
>JANNXL010000331.1:0-2378 GCA_031409575.1 Hyphomicrobium sp. | reverse complement strand
CAAGCGCGCGAAGGCTTTCCGGATCGCTGATCAGCTTTTGAACATCAGCAAATGAAAGTCCAAGGCGGTTCAGGCCGCTGTCGATATGAAGGGCAGTGGCTAGTTTTTTGCCGTGTGATCGCGCCAGATCACCCCACTCATACACCTCCGGCAAACTCGAGAGCACGGGGATGGCATTCGCGGCAATCAACGCGTCGCCCGCGCCGGGCATCAGTCCGTCGAGTGCGAACACGGTGGCAGTAGGGGCAAGGCGGCGGACCTCGGCGGCTTCATCGGGCGTGGCAATGAAAAAAGTCTTACATCCGGCACGAGCCAGCGCCGGAACAACGCGATCTGCCCCCAGGCCATAGGCATTGGCTTTTACGACGGCTCCGCATTCAGCCGGCGCGACGAGGCGTGCGAGTGCCTGCCAGTTGCGGGCAATCTGGCCGAGGTCGATGGTGAGGAGGCCGGTTGCAGACGCGGGGAGACGGTCAGATGTCATGAAGGGCCGTTTGAAGGACGCCAAGGAGTGTTCACCCATAGCGTGCTCCGTGCGATTGCGCACTCACTCCAGGCGCTCGGGCATGTAACTGTCGCGGGCAAGGTTACTGAACCTTGTGAATTGTGCCTCAAATGCCAGCTGCACCGAGCCGACCGGGCCGTGGCGCTGCTTGCCGATGATCACCTCGCCCTTGCCCGAAACGGCCATCATTTTCATTTGCCAATCGTTGAACTCGGCCGTGCCTTCCGAGGGCTTGGTGCGTTCCACGTAATATTCCTCGCGGAACACAAACATGACCACGTCGGCGTCTTGCTCGATCGAGCCAGACTCGCGCAAATCTGAAAGTTGCGGGCGTTTGTCTTCGCGCTGCTCAACGGCACGCGACAACTGCGACAGCGCGATGATCGGTACCGCAAGCTCTTTCGCGAGTGCTTTAAGACCGGTCGTGATTTCGGTGATTTCCTGCACGCGGTTGGCATTGGCGTTCTTGGATGAGCCCGACAGAAGCTGCAAATAGTCGACGATCAGAAGACCAAGCCCTTTTTGCCGCTTGAGCTTGCGGGCGCGTGCGGCGAGTTGCGCCACCGTGATGCCGCCGGTCTGGTCGATATACAGCGGGATCCGCGCCATCTCCTGGCTGACTTCCACGAGCTTGCGGAACTCGGGCTCTTGAATCATCCCGCGCCGGATTTTTTCTGACCCGATTTCGGCCTGCTCCGACAGAATACGGGTGGCCAGCTGTTCGGCCGACATTTCGAGCGAGAAGAAGCCGACGATGGCCCCATCGATGACCTTGTCGGTGCCGTCGCTCTGACGCTCGCACTTATAATTGCGTGCGATGTTGTAGGCGATATTGGTCGCCAGCGCGGTCTTGCCCATCGACGGCCGGCCGGCGAGCACAATCAAATCCGATGGCTGCAACCCGCCCATTTTGTTGTCGAGATCGGAAAGACCCGTCGCCAGTCCCGACAAATGCCCCGCGCGCTGGTAGGCGCTGTTGGCCATATTGATGGCGTTGGTGAGGGCGTCCCCGAACGTCTGAAAGCCCTGGCCATACTTGCCGCGTTCGGCCAGCTGATAGAGACGGCCTTCGGCTTCCTGGATCTGCAACTCGGGTGGCTGGTCCACCGGGCTGTCGTAGGCGACGTTGACCAGGTCTTCGCCCACGATGATCAACTGGCGGCGGATGGCCAGATCGTAAATCGTCTGCCCGTAGTCGTGGGCGTTGATAATCGTCGTGGCGCTGGCCGCCAACCGCCCGAGATACTGCGGCACCGTCATGTGCGCGTCGATCGGCTCGGCGTTCTCGAAGAACGTCTTCAAGGTGACGGGCGTAGCCTGTTTGCCGGCCTGGATCAGCTTGGCCGCGATCTCATAGATCTGCGCGTGCAGCGGATCATAGAAATGTTCCGGATCAAGGAACGCCGACACGCGGTCGAGCGACTCGTTGTTTATGAGGATCGCCCCCAGCAAAGCCTGCTCGGCTTCGATGTTGTGCGGGGCCTGACGGAAGTGAACGGGCTCGGTGGCCGTTGCGGCCGTGCGGAGCTGTTCGGAGGGGAGTAGTGCGGTTTGTGCCATGGGTTGGGTGGTAACGGGATTCGGTCGACGGTGCCTCGTCATGCGCACAGTTGAGCGGGCCGAAAATGTGCCTCTCCTAAATGTTCACATGAATTCACAGCCTGACGGAAAATCAGTTGCGCTGAGGTTCGATTTCGGATGCGCTTAGCCGATTCGGACTGGGACTGGAGATCGCTCTTACAACCTATGCGAAGAGCCAAGCCCAAGAAATGACTGCATGATTTGTCTCCAAATGCCGTTTTGAAGTTGTTCCCCCTCCCCAGCTGGGAGGGGTTAGGGGTGGGGAGAGGCTACTTCGAGATGCTAACGTGTG
>JANNXL010000330.1:0-3756 GCA_031409575.1 Hyphomicrobium sp. | reverse complement strand
AGCGGCGTCAACTTCAAACCCAGGACGGAAGTCTCATTAGGCTTGGGCTCTTCTTTCTCTTTGTTCACTCCGAGTTCGATTTTGTCGTCTTCTTCGTCAAGCCGCCCGACCACAACCGAAAATGTCTTCTTCTCGCGCTGGCGCATCACTTCGATGTCGATGCTCTTGCCGATGGGCGCTTGGGCGACGAGCTTAGGCAGGCCGCGCATCGTCGTCACATCTTTGCCGTCGAACTTAAGGATGACGTCGCCAGTCTCCAAGCCGGACTTGGAGGCCGGGCTGTCGGGCGTGATGCCGGCTACAAGCGCACCGGTGTTTTCAGGCACGCCGAAACTTTCCGCGATGTCTTCGCCGATAGTCTGAATTTTCACGCCAAGCCAACCGCGGCGCACTTCGCCGAACTCCTTCAACTGGGCAATAACGTTGGTGACGGTGTCGGATGGAACGGCAAAGCCGATGCCGATGGAGCCGCCTGTCGGCGAGATGATCGCGGTGTTGATGCCGATGACTTCACCGGCCATGTTGAACAGCGGTCCGCCCGAGTTACCCTTGTTGATCGAAGCGTCGGTTTGCAAGAAATCATCATAGGGGCCGGAGTTGATGTCACGTTGTTTGGCCGAAATGATTCCGGCCGTCACCGTGCCGCCCAGGCCAAACGGATTGCCGATGGCCATCACCCAGTCGCCCACTTTCATGGTGCTGGACGATCCGAATTTCACATCCGGCAACGGCTTGAGCGGCGACACTTTCAGCAGCGCCAGATCTGCCTTGGTATCGCGGCCGACCACCTTGTCGACTTTGAGTTTTGTGCCATCGTGAAAGTTGATGATGATTTCGTCGGCGCCATCGATGACGTGATTGTTGGTTGCGACTAAGCCTTCCTTGCCGTCAATCACGAAGCCGGAGCCCAGCGACGACACCTTGCGGTCAGCTGGAGGCGTGCGGCCGTTGCCCTTGCGGTTGAAAAAGTCTTCGAAGAATTCATCGAACGGCGAGCCCTTTGGAACTTTGGGCAGAGGAACACCTTCAGCGGCCTTTGCGGTTTGAGTGGTCGAAATGTTGACCACGGCATCGATCAGCTTGTCGGCCAGGGGGGCCAAACTTTCCGGTCCGCGCTGGGCAGAAGCTTCCGGCGCTAGTGCCAAAGCTGCCAGCGCCGCTACGATGGCCACCGTGACCCGAGGCAGGCGTTTGAGGTTTGGTGCCCTTAAGTCCTGCAACCGTGAGGCGATCATATGGTGTCCTTTTGTCGATTTCGCCGCGCGGCCCATCTGGCCCGGCCCCGTTAAGGGCGGCCCGTCCGCGCTTGATCTGCCGCAGACCTTACCGCTTCCCCGAGCCAAAGCACCAGGGGGGCGTGTCAATGTCATGGCGGAGGGCTGGGAAATTGGCGGTGTGAGAGGCGGAACTGAGGCGGGGCCTTGACCCGAATTCCCTGCACTTGAATTCGGGATCGCGTGGTCGAGGGGATCGAAGGACACGTGCCCATCGCCTGCGGATGAACTTGCCGGTATGCACGTCCGTCTTCTTTGTAAATCCATAAACGCCTCAAACCAGCCCAATAGCCAAATTCTTGCCGACAGCCGAAGCAGCCTTGACCAGTGTATCGAGCTGGACGCGATCATTTTCGGGATCTAGCAAACGGCCCAGTTGCGATGCGCTCGTTTTCATGCGCCGCGCCATCTCGGACTTCGAAATGTTCTGAACTTCCATTTCGTGTTCAATCTCGAACGCGAGAGTCCGCTTGATGGCCGTGGCGGTCACTGTGTCGAATATCCCGTCAGCTTTGAGAAAGCTGTCAAAGCTCTCGCCGATATGCGGATTCTTTTTCTTGGCCTTAGTCTTCATAGCGCTGCACCTCCTTCATGCGTTTCTTTGCGAGGTCAATGTCCTTGTCCGGCGTCTTCTGTGCCTTTTTTACGAAGCCGTGCAGCAGGACCATGCGGCTGCCAGCATGAACAAAGAATACGCGAGCAATCCTGCCGCTTGATATGTTGGAGCGGATTTCGAAAAGCCCGCTGATCCCGGCCATTGGCGAACACTTCGGTTTTCCTACTGGCCAACAGAATTCAAGCGTCGCGATGTCTTCGCCGATTGATTTACGATCCTCTTTTGCAAGCTCCATCAGCCAGTCCCGCACAGGGCGACGTCCTGATAAGGTAGCAAAGAATACGGCTTGGAGTATTTTACGTCGCACGATCATGGTCTACCGCATAAGGTATGCCATTGACGGTCTAAAGTCAAGCCTGGCGGGTTCGACGGCTACGGGCGCGATTGTTACGAAATGATCAACAAAAATTGCTTCACCCCCGCACCAGCCAAACGATCCCGACACCCGCTGCAACGGCAACTAAGCCAAACTTCTTGACCTGGTTTGGCGGCAGGTTCGCCACCATTTCCAGCATTCGCACGGCCGTGAGGGGCGCGAGTGCCCACAGCAGGCCTTCGATCACCAGAACCAGCCCGAAGGCAACCGCGAGGTCCGTCATGGCTCAGGCTCGCGGTTTAGGTTCGGGGCTAAGGTCAGCCATGGGTTGCGTTCACGGCTTGGGCGAGGGAGTGCCATCCGGATTGTTAAAGTAGCGGAAGAAATCCGACGTGGGCGACAGCACCATGCGCGTATCGCCCGACTTTAAGCCGCGTTCATAGGCCTGCATCGTGCGGTAAAACTCGAAGAAGCCGGGATCCTGATTGAAGCCGTCAGCGAAGATCTTGTTGCGCTGGGCGTCGCCTTCACCGCGGATTTTTTCACTGTCGCGGGTGGCTTCGGCCTTGAGGATCGTAACCTGACGGTCAGCGTCGGCCTTGATGCGGCGCAATTGTTCTTCGCCTTCGCCGCGGAACTGGCTGGCCTCTTGCTGGCGTTCGGTCTGCATGCGCTTGTAGATCGACTCTGAGATCGCAGGCGGCAGGTCAGCACGCATGATGCGCACGTCGGTGATCTCGATGCCGAACTCCTTGGCATCCGTATTCACGCGGCGCTGGATTTCGTCCATCAGTTCACCGCGCTTGTCGCGCACCACAGACTCGATGGTCGCCGAACCCAACACAAGGCGCAGCGACGAGTCGAGCACCACGCCAAGGCGCGAGCGCGCACCCTGCTCATTGCGCAGCTTTTGATAGTACTTGAGCGGGTCGATGATGCGATAACGCGCGAAGCTGTCGACAACGAGCTGCTTTTTATCAGCCACGATCACGGTCTGCGGATCGGTGTCGATATCGAGAATGCGTTTGTCGAAAAACTCAACCGTTTCGACAAATGGCACCTTCCAATGCAATCCAGGCTTGGTGATCGGGGCATTGCGTGCCGTCGGATCACCAAAGCGCAACACGATCGCCTGCTCGTACTGATGAACAATGAAGGCCGAAGAGTAAAAACCAGCCGCTGCCACTGCAAGAGCTACCAGGAAGAAGCCTAAAACGTAGCGCATCTTAGTTACCTCCCTCGGTGGTCTTAGGCTTGCGTTCGAGTTGATCGAGCGGCAGATACGGCACGACGCCGCCGCCAGCCTTGCCATCGATGATGATCTTGTCCGAGCTGCCCATTACGCCTTCCATGGTCTCCAGATACATGCGCTTGCGCGTTACTTCCGGCGCATTCTTGTACTGCTCGTAGACGCTCAAGAAACGGGCTGTTTGGCCGGTCGCGTCGGCGATGGACTGCTCCTTGTAACCTTGGGCCGCCTGTAGAATGCGCTGAGCTTCACCGCGGGCTTCCGGAATGACCTTATTGGCATAACCGCGGGCTTCGTTCTG
>JANNXL010000329.1:0-1892 GCA_031409575.1 Hyphomicrobium sp. | reverse complement strand
CGCGCCGCCAGGCCCGCGCCATTCACGCCGGAATGCGCAGCCCAACCTGGATGCAAGCGCTTGGTCCAGGCACCATCAGCAAGAAACTCCATCGACCCGGCCGCCTGACTGCCGGCGATGCCCAGCGCATGCGTGGTCTGCTCCTGATTCAAGCCCATCAACATCGAAGCAGTTGCCGCCGCAGCGAACGTGCCGCAGATGCTGGTGGAATGAAACCCCTGCGCATGAAAGCCCTTGGATGCCACCATGCCGATGCGCGCAGCGATCTCGTAACCGGCCACGATGGCCGCCAGCACCTCGCGCCCCGAACGCGAATGCCGCTCCGCCATCGCCAGCGCCGTCGGCACCATCACCCCGCCGGCATGCACGATCGCGCGGCTGTGGGTGTCGTCATAGTCGTTGCCGTGGGCAAGCGCGGCGTTGTACAGCACGGCAAGCGTTGCCGGCAGCCGCGTGTCACGCCCAAACAGCCGCGACTCCGCGCGCCCACCCTGCTCTTCAACGTGACCGAGGATGGCGTTCGCATACGGCATGCCGATGCTTGCAAGGCAAACGCCTACGGTGTCGAGGAGGCGCAGCTTGGCGTTGGCTGCGACATCCGGGGGGATGGTTTGGTAGTTGAGGGAGGTGGCGAATCCGGCCAGAGTGCTTGAGATGGTTGTGGCGGTCATTGTTTGTAGATTGTTTGCGTCGGTGGCAAGCCTTCAACACCTTCGGAGTCACGCTCACTCCTCCGTGAAGTAGTCAGAGTCGATCTTCTTAACCTCGTAGGATCGATACGCAGAAACACCGACACCGCTATCGATCATGTAACGAGCAAGGGCGGGGCCGTCAATGAGCACGATCTTGCTATCAATTCGTGCCACGTAATCGGTTGCCTCAGCCGAAAACGAAGAAGTGGTGATGAAAACTCCTTTTCGGGCTCGATGCCCTTGGAGGGCGCCGGCGAACTTTTGGATCTCTGGCCGACCAACGGTTCCTTCCCATCGCTTAGCTTGAATGTAGATCACGTCGAGACCAAGCCGATCTTCCTTGATGATGCCGTCGATCCCACCATCGCCGCTTCGTCCGACAGCCTGACCGGCGTCGCGGAGGGTACCGCCGTAGCCCATCTTGACGAGGAGCTCGACGACCAGTCGTTCAAAAAATGACGGCGAAGCAGCCTTGACCTGCTCAAGGAGCTCTGACTCAAGATCGATACGGAGGCGCTGATACGCGGCGTCAAGTGCCTCTTCTGGGGTGGCGTCTACGCCAACCTGCAAATACTCGCGCTTCTCATCGACCTGCTCATGCCTGAAATCACGGAACGCAACGAATTCTGAGAACTGCTCGAGGTACTTGACGTCGATGCGCGCGGGGTTCTTTGCGAGAGCCGATTGTCCACGTTCAGTAATCTGAAAGAAACCACGGCGTGTGGCTTCAATGAGCCCAGCCTTCTTGAGATACGTTCGCGCCCAACCGGCCCGATTGCGTATGACAGTTTGCTGACCGCTGCCAAGAAGCTGCTCTCGCTCTTCTGCCGAAAGCTGAAACTGCTCGGCAAGGTGATCCACTACCTCGCCAATGCTGTGCTCCTTCGCATCTGAAAGGAACTGGAGAAGTGGCAGCATGACGGTCTGATAGTCGGGGATCGCCATCTATTCGAACTCCTACTGATTCACCTGGGGAAAAAAGACCGGTTTAGATTTGTGTCCGCTCTAATCGGAAAGTATTCGACCGTGGTCCATTTGACGCTGATTAATTGATGCTATGGTTTGATGGAGACGCTTTCGTCGATGGTCACCTCTTGGCCATACCTTGTATCACCGTCTGTTGTTGTGACCGTGATTTTTCGGCCTGGAAAGTCGAAGTAGACCGACTTAAATTCAGAGCCTGGGATGCGCTGAACTCTC
>JANNXL010000328.1:0-1595 GCA_031409575.1 Hyphomicrobium sp. | reverse complement strand
GCCGACACTTCAGACCCGGCTTGGGTGAAACGGAAAATGTTATCGACGAAGAACAGCACGTCTTTGCCTTCAGCGTCGCGGAAGTATTCGGCCTGGGTCAAGCCCGACAAGGCGACGCGGGCACGCGCACCGGGGGGCTCGTTCATCTGACCGAACACCAAGGCGACGCGGCTGTTATTGCCTTCAAGGTCGATGATCTTGGATTCGATAAACTCGTGATAAAGGTCGTTGCCTTCACGCGTACGTTCGCCGACGCCTGCAAACACCGAGTAACCGCCGTGTTGCTTGGCGATGTTGTTGATGAGCTCTTGAATCAGAACGGTTTTGCCGACGCCCGCACCACCGAACAGGCCGACTTTTCCGCCCTTCACGTAAGGCTCAAGCAAGTCGATGACTTTAATGCCCGTGACGAAAATCTCAGCCGAGGTTGCTTGTTCAGCGAACGACGGGGCTGGACGGTGAATGGGGTAATATTCTTTGGCGTTGATCGGGCCGCGATCATCGATCGGCTCGCCGACGACGTTCATGATGCGGCCCAGCGTGCCGGGACCGACTGGCATGCTGATGGGCGCGCCGGTGTCGGTGGCTTTTTGACCGCGCACGAGGCCGTCTGTTGAATCCATGGCGATGCAGCGCACCACCGATTCGCCCAAGTGCTGAGCAACTTCGAGGATCAGGCGCTTGCCTTTGTTCTCGACCACAAGCGCGCTCAAGATGTACGGAAGATCGCCTTCGAACTTCACGTCCACCACCGCGCCGGTGACCTGGGAGATTGCGCCTACGTTGTTCTTCGCCATAGCTCGCTCCTATCGTGCTCGCATTCGTGTTCGGAGGAGGCCTAAACGGCCTCGGCTCCGGAGATAATTTCAATCAATTCTTTAGTGATCATGGCCTGACGTGTGCGGTTATACTTCAGTGTCAGTCCGCTGATCATTTCGCCTGCGTTGCGTGTTGCGTTATCCATCGCCGTCATCCGCGCGCCTTGTTCGGAAGCCGCGTTTTCAAGCATGGAACGGAAAATCTGAATCGCTAAATTGCGCGGCAACAGTTCTTCCAAAATTTCCTGATCCGAGGGCTCGTACTCATACGGCACAGGGGCGGCGCTCGATTCGGGGATCGGGAATGGCACGATTTGCTGGCGGCTGACAACTTGCGTCAACGCCGACTTAAAGCGTGCGTACACCATAGTGCAGACATCGAACTGGCCGGCATTAAACATCTCGGTGACTTTGGCCGACACTTCGGCGGCTTCGACAAAGGCCACGCGTTTGCGTGCGAACTCGGTGAAGCTGTCGACAATCAAATCGCGGTAGTCGCGGCGCAAACTGTCGCGGCCCTTGCGGCCCACGCACAACACCTTCACCTGCTTGCCCTTGTCCTTCAACTCACGGATCAGAAGGCGGGCATTACGAATGATGTTGGTGTTAAAGCCGCCGCACAGCCCGCGATTGGCGGTCATGACTAGCACAAGGTAAACCTCATCTTTGCCGGTACCCGACATCATTTTGGGCCCGCCCACCTGGCCTTTGAAGCTGCCAGCCAAATTGCCCAGCATCTTTTCCATGCGTTCAGCATAAGGGCGCGCAGCTTCGGCG
>JANNXL010000327.1:0-8511 GCA_031409575.1 Hyphomicrobium sp. | reverse complement strand
TGGACCTGCCGCAGGGCCGGGCAGATCGCAAAGATTTAGGCGGACTCAGCCTCGCTCAGCGTCAACGTCGGCGGCATTTGGCATCTGGCCGCTGGAAACGGCCAGACCAACTCCACAGGAGTTTTTGAGCCATTTCGATGTGATCACGGCCAGCGCTTAAGTTGAGCCGCTGTAAAATTCCATTCCGGTGTTGCCAGTTGCAGACCGATATCGGTGCCATACCAGGGCGACCCATCGGCCGCATTGGGGTTTTTTAAAACGTGAATATCTTGCGCGGGCATATAGCTCTGCAGCAGCAGAAAGCGCTTCTCACCAGCGGCATTCATCGCCATATCGGCCACCAACACGGCATGACCTGGAAAGCCGCCTTTGATGAACACGTCGCCGGTTTGTAAGCCGGACAGTTTCGCGGGTTTCAACTCGCGATCGAGCGACCAGGTGCCGGCATAGGCAAACACGAGATCCATGTATTTGCGGAACGCGGCGTAATCCTGTTTTGCTTGTTTTGAAAACGCACGGCGTTTGCCATCGGTGTCGTTGAAGGCAATTTCGTTTTTGCGGTTTGAGGCATAGAGCCACTCGGCGCGCAGGCGCATGACGGCATCGGCGCATTGCTGCAGATCGCGTTTGCCGACATCGATGTCCAGCACGGCGACATGCACGTCCTGCCGCCATTTTTGAGCGCCGGTGTAGGTGAGAACCGGCGCGCCGACGGGTTTGAGTGGTAAGCTGTGCAGCCATTCCCCCCAGCTTCCAGGCGGCGTTTCAATTCGGGCGAAGCCCGGCGGCGGGGCGATGCGCGAGGCGAGGGTGTCGGCCGGGGCCGTTGAGGATATCGCAGCGGGCGGTTGCACATTGACCCACGCATAGCGCGGCTCGGCATGAGCGGTGGAGAGAGTTGTCCAGGCTAATGTCGCAGCGGCAGCTGCCTTGACGTTTCGGGTGAGGTTCAATCGTGAGGTTTCGCGCACGGCGGTAATTCCTGGTCATTCCGAGTGCATCTGAGATCGCAGGGGGAAGTGCCCGGATTAGGGCGAATACTCGCGGGGGGGCCGGCTCGATGAAGGAGATGTCAGGGCGCGCATACGAGAAGAGCCCGGCATTGCGGCTTTCACCGCCCTGCCGGGCTCACAGATCAGAAGGCGATGCGCTTTTTGCGACCCGGTAATAAGCGTTGGCGCAGTTGGGATGAAATCCCGGTCGGCCAGCTCTACCTGAAGGCTCGCGTGCGATGCCCTTTCCCGATCACGTCAGGGTTTCGCGGACCCTTGACCTATTCAAACAAACACCAGTCCGTCTCAAGCCATTCGCCGTCCAGCTTTACTCCGGTCGCGGCAGTTCCCTATGAAAAGCCGTCGTTTCGGGCGCTGAAGACGCTCTAGACGAGCGTAGCCAAGTGCTTACAAGAACACGTCAAGCATTCGCGCATGTCGATCAAATTGTCTGATGTGTGCTCAAGCCTGTTTGCTGTGCAAAGACTGCTTTGAGCGATTAGTTACTACCAGGTGGAGTCATTTTCGTAGACCTCCTTGCAGTGAGTACATGGATGCTGCGCCTACATTTTGCCTCTGTCAATTCAAATCGGTGCTGCGTTTGCGAATGCGGATTTCACTCTTGGCGGCGCCGTTCTGCAAGGTTAACCCGGCGTAAACAGCGCGCTGTTAGATTTGAATTTCGCGAAGGGCGAGCGGTTCCTTATTCACGCTGCAACCTTGCACATCGACAACGAATTTGAGGCGGAGCACACGCGCATGCGCACTCTGTTGGGCTTCTTTTCTCTGCTGGCTTTTGGGTTCGTCGTGGCATCGTGGATCGCTGTTGCTGGCACAGGCTCCATCGCACAATACCCCAACGCCGCGATGCACCCCGGCGATGGCTATAGTCTCGATTATCCGTCGGTTCTTCTCGGGCTTGCGATTGGTATCTTGCTCAGTGTGTTCGGACGCTTCTCGTGGGCGGATCTCCCGCGCCGCGCAGTGGCCTGGATCCTCAACAACGAGCGCAACTTCTTCCGCGCTGGCATTGCTGCCGTGCTGGTTGGCGTGCTGGTGTTTTATTGAGTGCGTGCGCGGTGGAAATAGTGGTCTGATAGGGGCCAGAAGCAGTCATTGGCTCAGTACCCGGACGCCAACTGAGCTGCCTGCAGCCGAGTCCTTTGACCTGCCTATACCTGCGGAGGGATGTCATAGTTGGCGCAACGCAGCCACAGTCGGACGCGACAGTCTGGTTGACTACACTTACAAACTTGTGCTGGAGCGCCCCGCTCACTTATGACCACGGTCATTATAGCGGCCATGCCGGGTCATTCCCGGGGCAAGCCTCAGAGGATGCGCATGAGACGTTCGATCGTCATGCTAACGGCGCTGGCCGCTGCGCTCGTGTTCGAGACCGCCCTGGCGCAAACGAATTGGGTCGAGAATGGCCCTGTTTATGAGAGTGACTTGCGGCAGCAGGCGGAGCAGGACGAGGCCGAGCGCGCCGCGCGCCGGAAAACCTATGCGCCGGTCGTGTATCCAAAGTTCATGGAAGGCGGCGAGCGGCCTGACATCAAGCCCGCCGAGCCGCCGATCGTCTATTTCGACCAGCCCGAGGACGCGGGCTCTATCATCGTCGATACCCAGAACCGGAAACTCTACTTCGTGCTGCCGGGCAAGAGGGCCTACGCGTATCCGATTTCGGTCGGCCGCGACGGCTTCACGTGGTCGGGCACGGAGAAGATCAGCCGCATCGCGGCGTGGCCGTCATGGACGCCGCCGCCAGAGATGCGCGAGCGCATACCGGGTCTGCCGGTTACCGTGTCTGGGGGCTTGAAAAACCCGCAGGGCGCGCGTGCGCTCTATCTCGGAAACACCATCTATCGCATCCACGGTACCAACAACGACAATACCGTCGGACGCGCCAATTCGTCGGGCTGCTTCCGGCTCACGAATGAGCACGTCGTGCACCTCGCTTCAATTGCGAAGACCGGAACGAAAGTGAAAGTGCTGAACGCCTACAGTGGCAGCGTCAGCGAGAATGCCCCGCTGTCATCGCTGTTCGACTTCTTGAGCCCGGAACCGGAGCCTGCTCCGACGCCAAAGCCGAAGAAGGCGGCTCAATCGAAGAAGCCCGACGCGGTCAGCGCGGTGCAGGCGACTGCAAAACAGTCAGTTGCGGCATCGGACGCGAGCGCCGATCCTGCCGCTGCGGCCGCTCCTCCCGCCGCTGATGCGCAGGCCGCCGCACAGTCTGCAAGGAGCGCCGCGGCAGAGGCCGTTGCCGCTGCACAGGCCGCCAAAAGCGCCGCAGCCGCTGCGAGGAAGGCGGCGGAGTAGGATTTGGATGCGGAGCCGTTAGAGTGCCTCCGGAAAAGTGCGAAGCGGTTTTCCGATAAGATGCACGTCAAAACAACGATCTCGGGTGATTGACCGGATCCGCCCCGGCTCAAAAACCGTCATCGTCGCGCGCGCAAAAAAGGCCCGGGATGTTTCCCGGGCCTTGATTTCCGGTGTCTGACCCTCCGGGTCTGACACCTTGGAAAACGTCCGTGTGCAGGTGTCTGACCCAGAGCGTCAGACACCAACGCATCACACCGAATAATACATATCGTACTCGACGGGATGCGGGGTCATTTCGTAACGCATGTTTTCGGCCATGCGCAGTTCGATGTAGGCATCGATCATGTCGTCGTTCATGACGCCGCCCGCCTTGAGATACGCGCGGTCCTTGTCGAGGCAATCGAGCGCCTCGCGCAAGCTACCGGCAACCGTCGGGATTTTTGCGAGTTCAGCCGGCGGCAGATCATACAGGTTCTTATCCATCGGGTCGCCCGGGTGGATCTTGTTCTGGATGCCATCGAGGCCAGCCATGAGCATCGCGGTGAAGGCTAGGTAGGGGTTGGCACCGGGATCGGGGAAGCGGATCTCGATGCGCTTGGCCTTCGGATTGGTGACGTGCGGAATGCGGCACGACGCCGACCGGTTGCGCGCCGAATAGGCGAGCAGCACGGGGGCTTCATATCCTGGCACCAGACGCTTGTAGGAGTTGGTGAGCGGGTTTGTGAACGCGTTGATCGACTTCGCGTGCTTCAGAATTCCGCCGATATAGAACAGGCACATTTCCGAGAGGTCGGCATACTTATCGCCGGCAAACATCGGCTTGCCGCCCTTCCAGATCGACTGGTGCACGTGCATGCCCGAGCCGTTGTCGCCGAAGATGGGCTTGGGCATGAACGTCGCCGTCTTGCCGTAAGCCTGGCTGACCTGATGCACCACATACTTATAGATCTGCATGTGGTCGGCCATCTGGATCATGGGGCCGAACTTGACGCCGAGTTCGTGCTGAGCGGACGCCACTTCGTGGTGGTGCTTTTCTACCGTCACGCCCATTTCGGTGAGGACCGAAAGCATTTCGGAACGGATGTCCTGGCAGCTGTCAATCGGCGGCACGGGGAAGTAGCCGCCCTTGACGCGCGGGCGATGGGCGAGGTTGCCCATCTCGTATTCGGTGTTCGAGTTCGTCGGCAATTCCGATGAGTCGACCTTGAAGCCGACCTGATACATATCGGTCGAGAACTTGACGTCGTCGAAGATGAAGAATTCAGCTTCGGGGCCAAAGTAGACCTGATCGCCGATGCCTAGCGAGAGCATGTAGGCTTCCGCCTTTTTAGCGATACCGCGCGGGTCGCGCTCGTAGAGCTGGCCGGTGGAGGGCTCAAGCACGTCGCAGAACAGCGCGAGCGTGGTCTGGGCAAAAAACGGATCAATGTGGGCCGAAGAGGGATCGGGCTTTAAGAGCATGTCGGAGGCTTCAATGCTCTTCCAGCCGGCAATCGACGAGCCGTCGAACGCGTAGCCTTCGAACATGTCGGCATCGACGCACGATACGTCGGCGGTCACGTGCTGCATTTTGCCTTTGGTATCTGTGAAGCGCAGGTCAACGAACTTTACGTCCTTGTCCTTGATCAGCTTCATCACGTCGTTCGCAGTCTTCATGGACCTTCCCCTATAGCACACACGTTCACGTCAAATCCCGCAGCGGGTGGTGTGATCATCCCGGCGGGTTATTGCATTCTTCTGTGTCGTTCGGCGGACGATTTTTAAATCGCGTCCTGGCCAGTCTCGCCAGTGCGGATCCGGATCGCGTCTTCGACACTGGAGATGAAGATCTTGCCGTCCCCAATGCGCCCCGTTTTCGCAGCTTTTTGGATGGCTTCTATGGCTTTGTCGAGCATGTCGTCAGCCAAAACGACTTCGATTTTAACTTTAGGCAGAAAATCCACAACATATTCGGCGCCGCGATAGAGCTCGGTGTGCCCCTTCTGGCGGCCGAAGCCCTTGGCTTCGATGACTGTTATGCCCTGCAGGCCGATTTCTTGCAGCGCTTCCTTCACCTCGTCGAGCTTGAATGGCTTGATGATGGCTTCGATTTTTTTCATGAGTATGAGCCCTTGAGACGTCTGCAACCTGCGACCTTGGCCACATGGGTCGGCTTCCACATGGCTGAGTGTGGGCGACATATGCCAGATCGCGCGTCGAATAGCACGCCCCGTGCCACAAGGTTACTCAGAATCCGCAGTCAATTATATCAATGTGTTAGCGAGACAGTGCCAAAAACTTCGGCGGATCGTCAGACAGTAAATGCCCAATAAATATACGAACTGGACAAAAATTGATCACGCCGATTACGCTTTGCCCAGTGCCGCTGAACACCGTCCGAGGACCAGTGCATGTCAGGGTTTGAGCTGCTGACCGTCGAAGACATCGCCGAAGCCGACAGGCTGGCAGTGGCGCTGGGTGTGCCCTCGCTCACGCTCATGGAGAACGCCGGACGGGCCGTTGCCGATGAGGCTGCGAAAATGGTTGTGCCAGGAGCCCGCATCGCCGTGCTCTGCGGCCCTGGCAACAACGGCGGCGACGGGTTTGTTGCAGCACGGCTCTTGGCGGAGCGCGGGCATGACGTGCGCGTCGCGTGCCTCGTGCCGGTGGCTAGTCTCAAGGGTGATGCGGCCGTGATGGCGGGGAGGTGGGGCGGCGCGGTAGAGCCGCTGACGACTTCGATACTCGATGGGTCTGCTCTTGCCATCGACGCAATCTTTGGCGCGGGGCTGAACAGAGCTGTCCCTTCCGAGGTTGGCGAATTGGCCGCCGTATTGTGCCAGGGCAATATCCCGCTGCTGGCCGTTGACGTGCCAAGCGGGCTCGATGGCAACACGGGCCACGTTCACGGCTCAGCGCTCCAGGCCATGCGCACAGTCACGTTTTTTCGCAGGAAGCCCGGTCATGTCTTGCTGCCGGGGCGGATACTGTGCGGGGCGGTGGTGGTGGCAGATATTGGAATGCCAATCGCGGTGGTGGATCACATGAAGCCGATGGCTCACGAGAACGATCCCGCGCGCTGGCTCGCGCAATTCCCTTTCCCCAAACTGGACGGCCACAAGTACGCGCGCGGTCACGCTATTGTCTGCTCAGGACCTGCAGAGACGAGCGGGGCAGCGCGATTGGGCGCGCGCGGTGCCCTGCGGATCGGCGCTGGATTGGTGACGTTGATCGGCAATGCTGCGGCCACCGCCATCAATGCCGCCCACACCAATGCCGTGATGGTGCGTCGCGTGGAGGGACAAGAAGCCCTGGCCATGTTCCTGGAGGATACGCGCCGCAATGCCGTGCTGATCGGGCCGGGTGCGTCGGTTGGTGAAGAAACCGCCAGCGACGTGCTCGCTGTTCTCTCATCGAGCGCGGCGTGCGTTCTTGATGCCGATGCACTTACCTCGTTTGCTGCCGGCGATTCCTTGGAACATCCAGAGCGCCCGGGTTTCGGATTTCTCCGCAGCGAACAATCGAGTTCGCAAGCGCCAGCCGTATTGTTCAACGCCATTAAAGCGCGCACCGGTTCCGTCGTGCTCACGCCCCATGGCGGTGAGTTCAAACGCTTATTTGGTGAATGTGCGGGTTCCAAGTTGGATCAAGCGCGTGAGGCAGCCCGCGTGTCCGGCGCGATCACAGTCTTCAAAGGTGCCGATACCGTTATCGCGCATCCGGACGGCCGTGCCGCCATCAACACCAACGCCCCGCCGGCACTAGCCACCGCCGGGTCAGGCGATGTTCTGGCGGGCTTCATCACAGGGCTATTGGCGCAAGGTGTGCCGGCGTTCGAGGGCGCATGCGCCGCCGTCTGGCTTCACGGCGAGTGCGCTAACGTGTTCGGGCCCGGCCTCATCGCGGAAGATCTGCCCGAAGTGCTGCCTAAGGTTTTGGGCAAGCTATTGGAAACGCCGGGGACGATTTAGAAATGTCTTTGATGAACGGTTTTTTGAATTCTTAGGCGGGTCCGGGTTTTGGCTTCGTTGCCGGATCTCGCGACGTGTGAAACAGCGCGATAATTTCGATGTGTTCGTCGCCGATTGCGTAAACGAGGAGCAGAGAAAATCTACCGGCCAAGCGTTCCCGGCACCCCGTTACCTCGTCAAGCCGGCCAGACTTTGGGAACCGCGAAATACTGTCAAGCGTTACAGCGATCTGCTCAGCAACCGCTTGCGCACCTTTAGGGCTTCGTTCCGAAATGTAATTGAGGACGTCTTCCAGATCGTCTGCGGCATCGCGTGTCCAGACGATCTTCACGTTGATGTCCTACGCCCGCGAAATATACCGGCCAAGTATCGCCTGCACGTCATCATTGGAAACGTACTGTCGCGGAAGCGTCAACCGCCGCTGGATTTCAGCACGTTGTGTTGAGGTTGTCTGTGGCGTCGTCAATTCAGCGACACGTTCTTCAAGCTCTTGCATAAGCACATGCTGGCTGTCTTCGGAGAGAGCCTCTACCGAAGTGACGAGTTGTTTCAACTTATTGCTGATGGCCGCATTCATAATATCAATCTACCAAAAGCATGCGGCGTGCGCACTCAAAAATTGAGCACTGACGCGAAGTGCGGGATAGCGAAGCGTATTCCGCCGGCGGTCTCGCAAGTTCGACGGCGGCGGATTACGGCGCACGCGCCTTTTCCGCTCCACCGGCCTTCTCTCTCACGCCTTCAACACCACCTTGCCGAAGTGCGCGCCGCTTTCGAGGTAGGCGAGTGCCTTGGGATAGTCGCCAAAAGGAAACACGCGATCAATCACGGGCCGCATTTGATGCAGCGCGATGGCCCTGTTCATATCTTCGAACATGGCGCGGCTGCCAACGAAAATGCCTTGCAGTGTGATGTTTTTCATCAATAGGCCGATGGGGTCGATCTGCCCGCCGGTCAAAACGCCGATCAGTGAAATGCGCCCGCCGGTGCGGACAGCCTGCATAGACTGCGGGAGCGTTCCCGCGCCGCCGACTTCGACCACATGATCAACGCCCGCGCCGCCCGTAGCATCGCGCACCGCGCGGCCCCAGTTCGGCGTTGTCTTGTAGTTGATGGTATCTGATGCCCCCAGTGCACGAATTTTTTCAAGCTTTGCGTCGCTGCTTGACGTTGCGATGACACGCGCGCCAAACATGCGGGCAAACTGCAGCGCAAACAAGGACACGCCGCCCGTGCCTTGAACA
>JANNXL010000326.1:0-7957 GCA_031409575.1 Hyphomicrobium sp. | reverse complement strand
GTCGGGCTCGTCTACATCGGCGTGGCTTCAGACGGCCGCCCAGTCCAAACCCACGAACTGCGCCTCGGCGGCATCGGCCGCGCATCCATACGTCTCAAGACAACGGAAGCCGCGATGGCGCTTGCGCATGCAGCCTGCCGCGATTTGTCCTGAGTTTCCGGGCCAGCGGGCGACCAATCGCGTTGCGGGAGACAGCTTCAACCGGCATACTTCGCGAATGATATCATCCCCCTTCGCCCGCTTAGCCATCACCGGCTCCGTACTTCTCTCTGCGCCGCTTTGCATAGCCGCTGAGTTTTCGGCGCGCGATGTGACAACGCGATTGTTCCAGCTTGAAGCCGGGACGACACCCGACTTCAGCCGCCGCGATCTCAACGAACTCGACTTGTCGGGCGTTGATTTCAAACGCGCCAATCTGACGGGCGCGCAGATGTTCGGCACCGACCTGTCGCGCACCAATCTCACGCTCGCCGATCTCAGCGGCGCCAACATGGACCGTGCCAATATCATCGGTGCGCGGCTCGACGGGGCAAACCTGTCCGGCGTGACGATGCTGCGCCCGACAACAACGGCGAGCTACGATGACATCGCCAAAGATCCGCCCAGCTTCAAAGGCGCGCGTTTGGCCGATACGCGCATCTTCGGGCGCTTTCGAAATGTGGATTTCAGCGGTGCTGACCTGTCACGTTCGAGCTTCGCGCCAACCAACACAACAGGCTTCATCGAGAACCTGTGGCGCGCCGATCTCATGAGCGCCAATCTCAGCTCCGCAAATCTCGAAAACGCAGACTTCACTTATGTGATGCTGCAATTCGCTGATCTGCGCGGGGCGAACCTGCGGGGCGCAATTTTGAAGCGTGTTGACATGGCCCACGCTGACTTCTCCGGTGCTGATCTGACCGGTGCAGATGTGTCCAACGCCGACCTCGATGGCGCGAACTTTACCGGCGCCAAGGGGCTTGGAACGGTCAAAGGCCTAGCGAGTGCGCACAACGTGCCAAAGGCATTTGGAATGAGCCAGTAGGTCCCCACCCGCCTCCCCCGCTTTGAACACACTTGTTCTCCACAGTTGATGTGGTCCAATCATAGGGCCGCATTCCCGTGTTCCTGCATAAGGGACCAACGAAGAGCCGAGTCGGTGCAAGACCGGCCCAGGCCAGCAACGTGTGGGGACACTTGCGATGCATATCAGCAAACATGGGGCTTGCGTTGCGCGGCTCAGACGGCTCGCCAGCTCCGCGCTGTGTGTCGCGCTTGCCGCCTGCTCGGGGACATCCGATTTGAAACCCGGCGAAGGCGTAAACGTGGGCGAGGCATCTCAGCTGCGCAAAATTGTGCCGGCCGAAGAACTCGAACAATCGTCGGCCACGCAATACGCGACCCTTGTGCAGCAGGCCTCCGCTAAAGGTCAAGTCGCGGCCGCTGGTGATCCGCAACTGGCGCGCCTGCAAAACATTTCCAAGCGCATCATTCCGCACGCCGCGCGCTTCAACGGGCGCGCCACGGCCTGGCAATGGCAGGTGACGCTGATCCGCTCCAACGAGATCAACGCGTTTTGTATGCCGGGCGGCAAGATCGCGTTTTATACGGGGCTGATCGAGCAACTGAAATTGACTGACGATGAGATCGCCATCGTCATGGGCCACGAGATGGCACACGCGCTGCGTGAACATGGCCGGGAGCAGATTGCCAAGCAAGGTCTCACGACCATCGGCCAGCAAGCCATTACCGCCATCGCCGGGCAATCGGCTGGTACGCTGGCACAATCGGGGGCGGGGCTTTTGACACTCAAATTCTCGCGCGATGACGAAACCGACGCCGATCTTGTCGGACTTGAATTGGCAGCGCGTGCCGGGTTTGATCCGCATGCGGGCGTGTCGCTGTGGAAGAAAATGGCAGCCGCTTCGAAGGGGGCGCCTTACGAGTGGTTTTCAACACATCCGTCGGGTGACACACGCATCGCAACAATTGAGAAAAACATCAGTGCTGTGATGCCACTCTATAAAGAGGCGAAGGCGGCGAACAAGAAATCATAACATCGCGCCAATTTATTCCGCGGCGACTGCCGCCCCGTGCACAAAAACTGTTCTGCCAGGAGCACGCGAAATGAAATACGAAGGCTCGGGTTATCGTAATCAGCGAAGCACTTTCACTGATTCACGAGAAGTCCTGCACGCATGCCCTATTCCGGCGCAGATGTTTTGGCTCACCTGAGCGAGCTTGCCCGCCAGCGTGCTGCCCTGCCCCGCGTCTCCTGCATCTTCGTTCTCGCCAAGAGCGTCGCTGACGGGGACCGCTTGCAGTCCATTTTACGCGCCGTCGTCGGCTATGACACACAGATCGTGGTGGCGCAGTCTCTTGATGAAATCGTGCGATTGTCGAAACCGCTGCAGCCGCTGTTCGGCATTTTTCTCAACGATGCCAACCCGCCAACGCCATCCGTGAAACATGTGATGCGCGGCTTGCGTGCTGGAGGCGTTGGATGTCCCGTGGCGGTGATCCGCGATGTGGTGACGCCTGCGGTCCGCTGCGAAGTTCTGGAATTGGGCGCGTCCGACGTTCTCACGCGCGACGAAGTGTGCGGCATGCGCCTGCGCGAATGTTTGCTGCGCTCACTGGTGCCGCAGCCGGGTGAGGGCCGCGCAAACAGCGGCGACCCGCCGGCGGGGGAAAACACCTAGCCCAAATCGCGGGTGTTGAAGGTATCGCACTGGCCCATTTCGCCCGATTTGAATCCCGTCGTGAACCAGCGCACGCGCTGGGCCGCGGTCCCATGGGTGAAAGCGTCCGGCATGATGCGGCCTTGCGTTTTCTTCTGGATCATATCGTCGCCGATGGCGTTGGCCGCGCGCAAAGCCTCTTCGATATCGCCGTCCTGCAAGCGGTTCTTCATCTGGTTCGTGATGTTGGCCCAAACGCCAGCAAGGCAATCGGCCTGAAGTTCCATGCGTACTTGGATCTGATTGCCGGTGCGTTCGTCATTCTGGCTCTTCAGTTCCTGCACCTTGTCGGCAATGCCAAGCAAGGTCTGCACATGATGGCCAACTTCATGCGCCACCACATAGGCCTGTGCGAAGTCTCCCGGTGCATTGAAGCGGCGCGCGAGTTCATCAAAGAACTGCGTATCGATGTAGACCTTCTGATCGAGCGGGCAATAGAATGGCCCCATCTGGGTCACGCCTGTACCGCACGCCGTGCGCGTGCCGCCAGTAAACATGACCAGCGGCGGTTCCTTGTAACGCTGCCCGAATGACTGGAAGACGCGGCCCCACACATCTTCGGTGTCCGCCAGAACGCGCTTCACGAAAACGCCCACCTCATCGCCCGTGGGAGCGTGCCCGGTGCCCGGCTGTTGCGTCTTGCTGCCCGGCAAGCGCGGAACATCAAATTTGCTCTCGTCGCTGGCCGTGCGCCGCTGCACTTCGCGTTCCTGTTGCGGCATTTGCGGCACCTGCGGGAAATTCCCGCCCTGACCGCCCATCAGCACATCCAGCGGGTTAATGCCGAACAGCAGCATGATCGCGCCGAGGACCAGCAAGGTGGTGAGGCTGAACCCGCCCTTGCCGCCGATCGGAATTTGAATGCCGCCGCCGCCAGGAAAGCCAAACCCGCCGCCACCGCCGCCGTCCTGGCCGCGGCGGTCTTCTACGTTTTCGCTTTCGCGGTCTTTGTCATCATAGCGCATGGCTTCGGTCTCGGTTTATCAGGGGGTGACGTGGTCCGGAATGCTTTCCCAGGCCCCATTCAGAGTTGCCCCATAGTGCATAGCCGATCCCCCGAGACAAGGCCCTCTCGCACCGCTGCACGGGTGCTCAATTCGTTGTCTGGCTCCGCCGCCCGGTTACAACAGGCAGCGCCAGCGTGGCTTTCGCGGCACTGACAGGTTTTGCAGCCGGGAGCGGACGCAGCCACATTTTGGCGGCTTTGGATGCCGCCACTGCGCCATCGTTGGCATAGGCCTCGTGGTTCTTTTCGATGTCCTTAATCTCGTAGCGGTAATTGACCATCAAACCGTGAGCCTCGCGCAGACCCTTTTCAGATGTATCTCCCAGCCAATTGATACGTTCGAGCCGCGCGCCATTGCCCAAATGGAATCGTGCGACCGGATCGACGGGACGGTTGTCGGCCGATTTCGCCATCATGAGATACTGTGCGCCAAGCGCCATCAGGCTGGTCTGCAGTTCGGCGAGCCCCGCTTCATTGCGTGGCCAGCGCGGGTCGGCGAGCCCTTTCAAAGCCAGGCGGTCGGCATCGGTAACAACACCCTTGGCATCGCCGGCATTGGCCATCGCGCGGTCCAGCCACCGGGCGAAATGCGGCACGGGCGACAGCGTGACAAAGGTTGTAAGGCTCGGTTGCTCACGCACGAGATCGTCAACCACCTGTTTCAGCAGGAAGTTGCCGAAGGAAATGCCCTTCAAGCCTTCCTGGCAATTCGAGATCGAATAGAACACCGCTGTCGTCGGCGCGGCATGACCCGTCGCCGTGCGTTTGGCCGAGATCAGCGGACCGATGGCCGATGGGATTTCGCTCACCAATGCCACTTCCACAAAGATCAGCGGCTCATCGACGAGCGAGGGATGAAAGAACGCAAAGCAACGCCGGTCCGTCGGATCGAGACGGCGGCGCAAATCCTCCCAGCCCTTAATTTCGTGCACGGCTTCATAGGCGATAATCTTTTCCAGGATCGAGGCCGGCGTCTGCCAATCTATGCGCTTCAAAACCAGAAAGCCGCGATTGAACCACGTCCGCAACAGAGCGCGCAGATCGGCATCGACGGCTCTCAGCGAGCCGTCGGGATCGGGCTGGGCAGCAAGGTCGCGGCGCATGCCCACTATGCCGGCCGTGGCGCTGGGTGCGAGATTAAGGCGGCGGAATAATTCGCGGCGCGGGCTCTCGACGCTGTTTTGCAATTTCACAAGCGCGGCGGCCGATGGTTGGTCGAGGTAGCCCTGTGCAGCTTCGGCGATTGAGGACGGATCGGGTGCCATGGTATCGGCCAGAAAATGGAAAAACTTGCCGCGTTCTTCTCCGCTTAGGTCCGCGTAGAGCATGAGCAATTGTCGGGCAATCGCCACGCCAGATGCTTCGCCGCGTCCCGAAACCAGTGCACGCGCCAGTTCTTCAACGGTCTCTTCGCCGCCGAGCCCAAAAAGGCCCTTGGGCAGCAATGCGCGCCCTTGCTCAGCAACTGTGTTGAGCAATTCCTGCAAGAACGATACGTTCAGCGCCATGGCCAGACTGCCTCCAAGTTGACTGCCTCCACTTCGCGCGCTTGGTGCATCTGCTAGTCAACCCAGGTGCGTTGCACAAGCCGCCATCACTTGCTATGGCGGGAGGATATTCCATAGGAGACAAATTGCCATGCCCGTGCGTCCGCTGGCCGCTTACCGTTTGCGCCCCGTTCATAAAACGGTCGTACGCAAAAATGTGGACACGGAGATGATCTCGCTGCTCACGGAAGGCGAGCCGCTTTCCATCCGCGCGATGAAACGCCCAATGAAGGTGTTGAAGGACAAAACCGCAGGCGACGTGGCGAAGGAAGAGTAGAACACAAAGCGCGCCTGTGCAGGCTGGCATGTCGTCAACGCTACGCCAGCACTTCCTGCAAAAGCAGGCGTGCAAAGGCAGGCATCGCCAGGCCGTCGAGGTCGCGCAAGCGATGCACAATCACAACTTCTGCCAATTCTGACTTAGGATCGGCTGCCAAGTGTGCCGTGACGCGATCCAGCACGCCCGCCGCATCGAGCTGGCAGAGATATTCGACGCCGATTGAGAGCTGCATGCCGCTGAAGGTGGCGAGAAAGCCCGGCTGTTGTGTCAGCACATCGTCGCCCAATCCGGTTTCTTCGCGCACTTCGCGCCACGAACTGGCTGCAATATCGATCCGCCCGCCGGCATCGACGTCGTTGGCATCGATAAACCCGCCGGGCAAATATGACAGCCCCGTATTGATGTTGCCGGGCCGCTGACGGCCGAGCAGCACGCCGCCATCCGCAGTCCGTATGACAGCCGACGCAAACGCATCTCTGACGCCGGCTTCCGGCTCGCCGCTTTCACGCCAGTATAAGAACTCTTTGAAACCAGTTTCCAGAAGGCTGCCGCCTAGCACATCGCCCGTGCAGGTGTGGTCCGCCAGCATGCGAATGCGGCCGTCAAAGAAAATGGGATTTTCGGATTTTCGTTTGCGCCAATGCTGCTCAATACTCGCGGCATGTTCGAGGGCGAACGGCCACGGCCTGTCTGTAGCAATCAGTTCGCAGCGCTGCAGGCGCACGACGCGGCGCGCCAATTCGAGGTCTTGCATCGTTAATTAGGTCCCGGCCGCTCCACGCAGAGCCAGCCCAATATAAGCAATAGCCGCCAGCGCTCCAATGTACGCGAGGATCAAGAGGCTTGCGAAGATCTTATCGCCGCGCGCGATGGCACGCTCGTTGTCCTCTGTCTTGCCGACCCAGGAAGTGGAGACGACACGAACGAGCGCCAATATGATGAAGGCGTCAGACACCAGATAAACCTTGTCGATCATCATCAGATAGTCGACGTCGGACAGTGACGATCCGCCTGCCAACTGCAACGCGACAAGGGTCAGCAACGCTGTAATTCCAAGTCCGATGCGCCCATCGACAAAATAAGGCCGGACAGAAAAGACGAGCGACGCACACAAGATGATCAGGATGACAGGTACAAACGTCTTGACTGACAGGGCAGTGATCGGCCGCGTGATACGGTATCCTCAAACGTGATGCGTAGTTCCTGTTGGTCGAATGACCGTTCACGTATAGTCTAGCGGGAGGCGTGGCGGAACCATAATGCGCACGGCAGAAAGGGACTTTCCTCGGCAGAGGCGTTAAGCCGCCGTCAGCTTTTTCAGGATGTCTTCGGAGATTTCGAAGTTCGCGTAGACGTGCTGCACGTCTTCGTCGTCTTCCAAGGCGGCGATCATTTTCATGATGGTTAGTGCGTTGTCTTCCTCGACGCTCGTGGTCAGGTTGGGACGCCACACCGTTCTGACGCTGGAGGCTTCGCCGAGTTTGGATTCGAGTGCGCCGGCCACGGTCCCGAGGTTGTCGAACGAGCAGACGATCACATGCTGCGCCGGATCGGATTGCACATCCTCCGCACCGGCTTCGATGGCGGCTTCAAGCATTGTGTCGGCCGAGCCCGCCTGCCCCTTGTACGTGATCTCGCCCACATGCGTGAACATGTGTGAGACAGATCCCGTCGCACCCAGATTGCCATTGTGCTTGGTGAACACCGCGCGCACCGCCCCGCCTGTGCGGTTGCGATTGTCCGTCAGCGCTTCCGCGATGATGGCGACACCGCCCGGCGCATAACCTTCGTAGCGCACGCTGTCGTAGTTGGCGGTGTCATTGCCGGCGGCTTTCTTTATCGCGCGCTCGATGTTGTCCTTTGGCATGTTTTCGGCGCGCGCTTCCTGGATGGCCAAACGCAGGCGCGGGTTCATGGCAGGATCGGGCATCCCCATCTTGGCCGCCACGGTGATTTCCCGGCTGAACTTGGCAAACATCTTGGCGCGGGCCGCATCGGCGCGGCCCTTCTTGTGCATAATATTTTTGTAAGCTGAATGGCCGGCCATGGGGGGTCTCGTCGGTCTTAGTTCATGCGTGAATGCAAAGCAGAACTCAGCTTTTGCGCGATCCTCTGCTCAGTGGTCAAGGACCGTCTTATTGGCCCGCCGCCACGGCGGCAGTTCGCCTACGGTCCAACCACCTGCACCTGCCCAGGTTTCCAATTCTGTATGGCTGATTTCAGCTCAGGCAGGATCGCTCGGAATTCAATCGAGACGCAAATTGTGTGCCGTCTCAATATAAATCTTATCAGAGTTCGTAGGTTGGGTTAGCGCGGCCCGGATGTTTGAATTGACGATGCCAACAGGCCCGCGCGTAACCCAACACTTCAGCGCGTGGTGTTGGAAAGAGTTGGGTTACGCGCT
>JANNXL010000325.1:0-14273 GCA_031409575.1 Hyphomicrobium sp. | reverse complement strand
CGGCCGTTGGTCCGGCGATGATTGAGGTAATTTGCAGACAGAGTGGCGCGTCAGCCCTTGGCTCCGATCGCGCGCTGCCGTTCTTTTTCTGCCATCGCTGTTTGGCGTTTGCTGGCGTAAGAAGCAGCCAGTACGCCCAGTGCCACAAAACCAATCATCAGCGACGAGATGGCGTTGATTTCTGGCGTCACACCCAAGCGCACCTGACTGTAGATTTTCATCGGCAGCGTGGTAGCACCGGGGCCGGACGCAAAGCTCGCGATCACGAGATCATCAAGCGACAGCGTAAACGCCAGCAGCCACGCGGAAATGACGGATGGTGCGATGATGGGGAGCGTCACTTGAAAGAACGTAGAAACGGGGCTTGCACCCAAATCCATTGCCGCTTCTTCAACTGACTTGTCGAAATCGACCATGCGGGCTTGCACGACAACGGCGGCAAAGCACATCGTGAATGTGGTGTGGGCAATGACGACGGTCCAGAAACCTCGATCAAGGCCAATCGCCACGAACAGCAAAAGCAGCGATAGCCCGGTGATCACTTCCGGCATCACGAGAGGTGCAAAGATAAGCCCTGAGAACAGCGTGCGCCCATTAAAACGGCCCATGCGGGTTAGAACCAGCGCCGCCATCGTGCCCAGGATGGTTGCAATCGTAGCTGAGATGATGCCGACCCACAGCGTGACCCAGGCCGCGTCCATAAGGCCTTCATTTTGAAATAGTCCCCGATACCATTTGGTCGACCACCCGCCCCATACGGTCACCAACTTCGATTCATTGAAGCTGTAGAGGATAAGCAACAGGATCGGGATGTACAGGAACGCAAAGCCCAGCACGATCGAGGTCACGTTGAACCATGAGAAACGATTGCTCATCGGCCTGCCTCCTGCTGGCGTTCTTGCATGCGCTGGAACAGCACAATGGGCACGACGAGAACCAGCAGCAGCACCACCGCCACGGCGGACGCGACCGGCCAGTCACGGTTGTTGAAAAACTCGCTCCACAGCGTCTTGCCGATCATCAGCGTATCCGATCCGCCGAGGAGATCCGGAATAACGAATTCGCCGGTCGCGGGAATGAATACAAGCAAGCACCCGGCGACGACGCCTGGTAACGAAAGCGGGAACGTGACCTGCCAGAACGCTTTCCAAGGCGGACAGCCCAAATCACCGGCAGCTTCCAGCAGCGAAGGATTAATTTTCTCGAGGCTCGCGTACAGCGGCAAAATCATAAACGGCAGGTACGAATAGACGATCCCAATATAAACCGCGGTCGTGCTGTTCATAATGCTCAGCGGCTCACTGATGAGGCCTGTGCTGGTCAGAAAAAGATTCAGCAGGCCTTCGTTCTTGAGGATTCCAATCCAGGCGTAAACGCGGATCAGGAATGAGGTCCAGAACGGCAGGATGACCAGCATCATCAGTGTCGCCTGCCATTCCTTGGGCGCACGCGCCATGCCGTAAGCGACGGGGTATGCGACGAGCAGTGTCAGAAATGTAGCGATGCCAGCGATCTTAAGGCTCGACCAATATGCGCTGTAATACAGCTCGTCGCTGAAGATGAAAATGTAGTTTTCCCAATCGAGCTGGCTGAAGAAGTCCTTGATGCCTGCAAGTCCGCCTGCGAGATCAAAATTCGGCACGTAAGGCGGCATGGCGGTTGCCACATCCGACAGCGAAATGCGGAACACAATAAAGAACGGAACGAGGAAGAACACCAAGAGCCACAGATAGGGCACGGCGATCACATACCAGCGGCGCATACGATGTACCCTCCCTGTTTGGTGTTGCGACTAGCGTGAGAGAATAATGCCAGCTTCGGCCGGCCATTCGAGCCACGCTTTGTCTTCCCAACTAATCGGGCGTTCGACGGTCGATGACGAGTTAGCTCTCAGCGCCGTGATACGCTGACCATTCTCAACCACCACATGGTAGTGCGAGATCGATCCGAGATAGCCGACGTCATTGACCGTTCCGGCGACCGAGTTGACGCTGCCCGAGGGCGGATCGAGCGAGATGCGGATCTTTTCTGGCCGTATCGCAAGCCAAACCTGCTGACCCTTGGTGATGCCGTCTGGTGCGCGCGCCTTAAAGACGTTTTTGCCGCCTGCCCAGGCAATGTCCGCCATGCCATCCGCAATTGAATCGACCGAGCCTTCGAACGTGTTTACTTCGCCAATGAAGTTGGCACAGTAACGCGACTGCGGTGCTTCATAAATGTCGCCGGGTGTGGCCACTTGCACCAGTTCGCCATGGTCCATGACTGCGATGCGGCTCGACACGGTCATCGCTTCTTCCTGGTCATGCGTCACGATGATGAAAGTGGTACCCGTCACTTCCTGAATACGCATCAGCTCAAACTGCGCCTGGTTACGCAGGCGCTTATCGAGTGCGCCGAGCGGCTCATCGAGCAGCATGATGCGCGGCTTTTTCGCGATGGCACGCGCCAGTGCCACGCGCTGCTGCTGGCCGCCGGACAGCTGATTGGGCTTGCGCTTGGCGAACTTCGTCAACTCCACCATTTGCATGGCTTCTGCCACGCGCGCCTCGATATCGGCCTTGTCCATGCCATCTTGGCGAAGTCCGAACCCGACGTTTCTCTCAACCGTCATATGCGGGAACAACGCATATGACTGGAACATCATATTGATATTCGGCCGGTCGTACGGGGCCAGATCGGTCACATCTACGCCTTCAACAATGATGCGGCCGGAGGTGGGCTTTTCGAAGCCGGCGAGCATGCGCAGCAACGTGGTTTTGCCGCAACCCGAGGGTCCAAGCAGGGAGAAGAATTCGCGCTCGTAAATGTCGAGCGTGCAATCCTTGACGGCGACGAAGTCGCCAAATGTCTTGGTGACGTTTTCAAATCGCACGATGGGCGTTTTGCTGGGATCTTTCCACGGTGCAAAACCTGATTGCGGTGCGGCGCTGCGGGGGCCTGCGCGAACATGCTGGGGAACTGCCGCGGACGCAGCGGCGGTCGTCTCAGTTGCAGCCATCTTACAAACTCCTGACAGTCAATCGGCTTAAAGAAGGACCGATTTTTAAAAAAACTAGCGCGGTCCTTAACCGGTGAACCGCGTCACGCTAGAAGAAGGGCGCCAGAGTTGCTGCTCTGACGCCCCGGTCTCATCTGCTATTTGCCTGTGACGATCTTGGTCCACATGCGCGTGACCGAACGCTGGGTTTTATTATCCCAAGCCGTTTTCACGTAGAGCTTCTTCAGCGTGGCTGCATCCGGGAATACAGCCGGATTCTTGAGCACCGCCTCATCAATAAACTTTTGTGATGCCAAGTTGCCGTTGGCGTAGCTGATGAAGTTCGAAGCCTTCGCCATCACTTCCGGGCGATTGAGATAGTCGAGGAGAATGTGTGCTTCTTCGACATTCTTGGCATCCGCGGGGATCGCCATCATGTCGAACCACATCTGCGTGCCTTCTTTGGGAATGTTGTACTTAACGACAACATCCTTCTTGGCTTCGTCTGCGCGGCTTGCTGCCTGCAGAATGTCGCCTGACCAGCCGAGTGCCATGCAGATATCGCCGTTGGCCAGCGCGTCGATGTAACTGGAAGAATGGAACTTCTTGATGTTGGGCCGGATCTTGGTCATCACGTCTGCGGCCTTCTGCAGCTCCTCAACATTCTTGGTGTTGGGGTCGATGCCAAGATAGTTGAGCACCACCGGAAGAACGTCTTCGGCTGAATCGAGCACGTAGATTCCGCAGTCCTTGAACTTGGCTGCAATCTCCGGCTTGAAGATTATGTCGAGGCTGTCGACTGGAGCATCGGGCATACGCTCTTTGATTTTGGCTTCGTTATAACCAACGCCTGTCGTGCCCCACATCCAATTGATCGCATACTGGTTTCCGGGATCGTAGACGGCAACGCGATCGGTCACTTCGGGCCAAAGATTGGCGATGTTCGGGATTTTTGACTTGTCGAGCTTCTGGAATACTTTGGCTTCGATCTGGCGCGATAAGAAGGAGCCGGTCGGAACCACAATGTCATAGCCGGTCTTGCCAGCGAGCAATTTGGTTTCGAGAACTTCATTGCTGTCGAAAACTTCGTAGACGACATAGATGCCGGATACTGAGGTGAAGTCTTCTAGAATTACGGGGTCGATGTAGTCCGACCAGTTAAATACACGGACAACCCTTTCTGCAGCCACTGCCGAATGGCCAACTACAGCAGCCGCAACGAGTGTAAGCGCCGCGAACAGACGGCGTTTTCCGTTTGATTTACGCATTAGGCTAACCTCCTCAAGTGATCCGACCCAGTTCCACGTTTGGCACGCCTCAGCAGGCGTGCCCGACTGGCGGGATCACGGTGTTCCGAAAACATCCCCCGTCTATCGCCCATTGTGATCACAAAAATGGCACTGTACAAGTGGCTCTTTGCAAGAACGGGTGGTCCAGTCCCGGCGAGGGCCGCAGTTTGAGTTGGAATTGGGAACGGTGAAACAGTTGGAAGCAAGCGCGCGTAAACCCCAAGTTCCCGTTTTTGCGGGCCTTTCGGGTGAACTTGGCTTGACCACCCACGAAACCGTTTACCGTCAGCTGCGTGATCGCATTTTATGCGGCGGCTTTCAGCCCGGAGAAGCAGTTACCCTGAGGGGCATCGCCGAAGAACTCGGTGTTAGCCCGATGCCGATCCGGGAGGCGGTGCGCCGCCTGATAGCCGAACGCGCACTCGATATGCGCGACAACCGCCGCGTTGTCGTGCCACCCATGACGCGGCCGAAGTTCACGCAAATTCTTTTTGCCCGCAAAGCGTTAGAGCCCGAATTGGCAGTGCTGGCGCTGCCCCGTCTGACGGCAAAGATCATATCCAAAATCGAAGCCATTGACGACGGGCTCGGTCGGGCCGTCGCCGCTGGTGACCCGCAAGGTTACATGCGAGGCAACTATCTGTTTCACTTCACACTCTATGAGCGCGCCGCCGCCGACATGCTGCTCGGCCTCGTGAGCAGCGTCTGGCTGCAGTTCGGGCCGTTCATGCGCATGGCTTATGGCCGGGTGGGGACAACCGATCTGGAAGACTTCCATGAAGTCGCCATCGCAGCCATGAAGGCTGGAAATGAACGCGTGCTGCGCCAAGCCATTACCGACGACATTGAACAAGGGATGGGCTACATTGGGGATACGGTTCTCGGTAAACGCCAGTAACGGAGGGGTTGATACCCCCTTGGCTTGAGTTTGGCCGCAAATTGTGATCACAATTGCCAAAGTTTGACGCGTTGAAGGGGCCGTTCCCCTTCTGCCGCTGCGCCACTTTTCTAAAACACCAACCCCAAATCCAGGTGCCCCATGACAGCCGAAGCAGGAGATACACCCGCCGGCCACGACGCTTTTCACGCCGGATCAACGCCGGAGATGCTCAAGGAATGGCTTGTTCAGCACCGCATTGAAGAAGTCGATTGCGCCGTTCCCGATGTGGCCGGCGTCGCGCGTGGCAAAACCATGCCCGTTGAAAAGTTCGTCAAACTAAGCCCGGTGCATTTGCCCATTTCGATTTTCCACCAGACCATCACGGGCGACTACGTGGGCTTTGAAGAAGACGGCCAGGCGCTCTATGCCGAAAATGATCTCATTATGGTGCCGGACCTTTCAACGATCCGCCCTGCACCTTGGGCGTCGAGCCCTACGGCGCAAGTCATCCACGACGCAACCTGGCAGAACGGCGAGCCGGTCGAGATCGCGCCGCGCAACGTGCTGAAGCACGTCGTCGAACTCTATCGCAAAGAAGGCTGGGAGCCTGTGGTGGCGCCCGAGCTTGAATTTTATCTGACCAAAACCAATCCCGATCCAGACTATCCGCTGGAGCCGCCGACGGGCCGTTCGGGACGCCCAGGCGCTGGACGCCAAGCCTACAGCCTCGGGGCCGTCGATGAGTACGACAAAATCGTAGACGACGTATACGACTTCGCCGAACGCCAATATCTGAAGATCGATACGATCATCCAGGAAGGCGGTGCCGCTCAGCTCGAAATCAATTTGCTGCACGGTGATCCAGTGCAGCTTGCCGATCAGGTGTTTTTGTTCAAGCGCACGATTCGCGAGGCCGCATTCACGCATGGCTGCTACGCGACGTTTATGGCCAAGCCCCTGGCGAATGAGCCGGGCAGCGCGATGCACATTCACCAGAGCATCATCAACACCAAAACCGGCGACAACATCTTCACCGGCAAAGACGGCTCGCCAAGCAAATTGTTCTTCAACTTCATTGCAGGCCAGCAGCAGTTCTTACCGCCAGCAACCTGCGTGTTCGCGCCGTACGTGAATTCCTACCGCCGCATGGTGCCGGGCGGGGCTGCCCCCATCAACGTCGAATGGGGCAACGACAACCGCTCGTGCGGATTGCGGGTTCCGATTTCCCCCGACAGCGCGCGCCGCGTTGAAAACCGCCTCGCCGGAGCCGACGCCAACCCGTATCTCGCGCTCGCAGTCAGCTTGGCGTGCGGCTATCTTGGTATGAAGCGGGCGCTCGATCCGCGCCCTGCAATTCTCGGCAACGCCTACCGCAACGATCACCAATTGCCACGCGGACTTTTGGAAGCCCTGCAAGAATTCGAAGACTGCAAAGAGTTGCATGAAATCATGGGCAAGCGCTTCTGCCACGTCTACCTCGAACTCAAACGCTCCGAATTCGAAGAGTTCATGCGCGTCATCAGCCCGTGGGAGCGCGAGCATTTGCTGCTGAGTGTGTGATAGGGGGCTGGACTCCGTGAAACTGCGAACCGGCGAGCCGTGGATGGCAGCCCCGACTATGGCAAGTCACTGACCGGCCTATCTGTCAATTTATTGGTGAGGGATGTTTCCCGCTCCGTTGCATTTGCTCGCGATCAACATGCATGAGTGATTTCTCCACAGAGACTAGACTTCAGAACATCGTGTTTTTGTTGGCTGCGTTCTCCGGAACGTTCTGGATCACATCCCAGTGCTCAACAATCTTGCCGTCGACCACCCGGAAAATGTCGACGACAGCCTGTCCACGATCGCCTTCGCCATTGGTCGAGTGAACATGCAGATAGACGAGATCGCCATCGACGGATGACCTGACGATCCGAGCGCGCGATTGCGGGTTTTCCTTGAAGAACCCGGTAAAGAAGGAAACGAACGGCTTCTTTCCATCGGGAACGTCCGGATTGTGCTGAATGTAGCCGTCGGCAACGACCTCTGCCGCCTCGATGGTCTTATGGCCGTTGAAGAAGTCCTCGTAGA
Organism: Hyphomicrobium sp.; assembly: GCA_031409575.1. GTDB lineage: Bacteria > Pseudomonadota > Alphaproteobacteria > Rhizobiales > Hyphomicrobiaceae > JANNFX01. Next base: position 7,054 of record JANNXL010000325.1, on the reverse strand, counting down.
ATTTCAGTACAAGCTGACGCTTGGTTTCCTCTTTTGCCAGATCGCGGCTTTCCAAGCTCATTGCGGCGGTCTGGGCAAGAAGCGGCAAGGCCGGCGAGAGCGAACCTAGTAGGATGCCGAGACTGGCAAGGGTACGTACGGTTCGGTTCACGAAAGCTCTCCTCTGAATCCGCCGGTGAAACGTTGGCACAATCGAGCCGGCTTCTCGATCTCGTCGACTAGGGCGATAATCAGGAAAAGATAGCTCTTCATGAGGCTCCGTCCTGGTTGGACAGGGCGTCCTTAACTGCGGCAGCCAGAGGCGTGGTCGATCTTTCGATCAGCGCGCTCAAATCGTTGACCTCACTGTACACCTCACCGTTGGCCGCACCAGTGTCGGCCAGAGCCAGAGTGTTGGCAATGTTCTCGGGCAGCCCGAAGCTCACCATGACCGCCCGATAGTCGGCTTCCTGCATATCATTATAAGTGACGGGGCGCCCGGACTGGGTAGAAATCTCTGCGGCGACGTCCTCAAGCGTGAAGCTCGTATCGCCGGCAAGTTCGTAGATGGGTTTGAGTTCGTTCTTGCGGGTCAAGACGGTCGCTGCCGCCTCCGCATAGTCGGTGCGGCTCGCACCGGAGATTCGCCCTTCCTTTGCGCACCCGTAGAGCTTGCCCGTCTGCACGGCGTATCCGGCGTTCATGGTGTAGTTCTCGGTATACCAGCCGTGTCGCAAGAAGACGTAGGGCAAACCGGTTTCCCGAATCATGCGTTCGGTGTCACGATCTTCGCTGGCATAGGGGACGCCGCACGTGTCGGCACGCAGCATGCTGGTGTAGGCGATCAGTTTGACGGCACCGCTGTTCTTCACGGCATCGACCACCGTCTTATGGTGGGCCGTCCGGGCCCCGACCTCTGGACTCGAGATCAGCAGAACTTTTTCGACACCTTCCAGCACTGCCGGCCATTGCTCGGGCCGGTCATAATTCGCGAGGCGTACCACCACGCCCCGGGCTTTCAAGTCTTCTACCTTCTCAGGATGGCGAACGGCGGCCACGATCTGTTGAGCGGGCGCCCTTGCCAGCAGATGCTCAATCACCAACCTCCCTAGGTGACCTGCAGCACCAGTTATTAGAATCATGAAACTCTCCAATCAAAAGCTGCTTCTGCATATCGGTATGCCCGGCGCCCCCTCACACCCTTCTGAGGCCGTTCGCAATTCGTCGAGGCTCGGCCTCGACTCGAACGCCAAGCTGATACCCCTTTTAAAACATACCAAACGTATGGTATCATCGTGGGGCAATGAAATCTACACCTGGAAAGCCCCCATCATGAACCCTGCGTTTTTCGCTTACGGCGCGCTTGCCATTGCCATCGTTTGCGAGGTGATTGGCACGTCCTTCCTTATGAAGTCCGAGCAGTTTACCAAGCTCGTGCCAACCCTTTTCATGGCGCTGTTCTATGCGGGATCGTTCTTTTTCCTGTCGCAGGCTCTCAAGATGCTGCCGCTCGGTGTCGCCTACGCGATCTGGGGCGGCCTTGGTATTGTCCTCACGGCCTTGATCGGCGTTTTCGTCTTTCGCCAGACGCTCGACCCGGCTGCGATAATCGGCATCGGGATGATCGTTGGCGGCGTCGTCGTCGTGAACGTCTTCTCCAACGCGGTGCCTCACTAATGGAGACCGCTCTTGCTGAAAAGCCACGACACCCGGCGCACGGGTGCGCGTCGCCGCCGCGCCTCCAAGTCCTGGTCGTAGCTGCCTCGATCCTTATCGCGACGGCAGGAAGTTTTGATAGCCATCATATTTCGAAAGGCATAGCACCCAAATCTTCCGCACTGATCAAGTGACTGAAATGAGCATCGCTGCCGCTTGTCTTGAACAGGGATCCACAGTCGCTTCGGGAAGAGAACTGGGGTCGCCGAACCATGGCTCCTAAAAACGCCCACAAACGCAAGAAGCAACCTGAACTCGTCCGGCGGGCTCTGCTCGATCAGGCAGCCAAGCTTGCCGTCGAAGAAGGATTAGCCGCGATTACGGTTCAGGCCGTGGCCGACGCTGCAGGCGTGACCAAGGGTGGCCTTATGCATCACTTCCCGCACAAGCAGGCCCTGATCGACGCTGTGTTTCAGGAGCTGATGGACGCCATCGATGAGGAGCTCAATACGCGGATCGCGGCCGACCCGGAACCATACGGGTCGTTCACAAGGGCCTATGTCGAAGCTGTTTTCACGATGTCCTTGGGAGCCAACGGCGGGCCTTGGGCTCCGTTGTCCATTACGATGCTCACAGACGCCGGCCTACGCGCTCTTTGGGGTAAATGGTTCCAGGCGCGGCTTGAGCGCCACGAAAAAACCGATTCCGATATGCGCCTCGCAATCGTGCGTCTCGCTGCCGACGGCGTTTGGCTGGCTGACCTAGCTGGGATTGCACTTCCCGACATCGGACAACTTCGCATTCGGCTTCTTGAGGCAACGCGAGGTGAACCCTAGGTTTCCCTTCGCGGGTTTAACAGTGCATTGCGGTTCGCGTCGAACTAAGGCGCGTCGCTTGGCGCCAACAGTGCACGCTGTGCGGATAAAATGCCAGGAACTCGTTCGCTTCCTTTAGTGCGTCCCGCTAACCTGCGGGGGAGATTACCGATCGGATCCGGAAGTGCCAAGTACTTATCGGTCGCCGTGCCGCTGTCGAAGTCTTGAACGATCAGTGCTGCTAATCTGGAAGCGGAGCGGTGTCATGGACAACCCGTCCCTGGCACCAGAGAGTTCTTGAACGACGCGCTCTTGATCACAAGAAGCTGGCCAGTCAGTTCGCACCTTTACTCAGCAGCGGCAAGCAGTTCAGCTTCAGATGTCACACGCGCCATGCGCGCGGTCCGCTTCTTCGCCCAGATGACAATACCCGTTACCGACAGAAGTGCGATGACAAGTCCAAGCGCTGAGATCAGGATGCGGCCCGGCAATCCAGCGATGCGGCCCGAATGCAGCGGAAATTGCAGTTGCATAAAAATGTCTGCAGCGGTGCCTTCGAACGGTACCCGGCCACCCGCAGACAACCCGCTCCGTCCATCCAGAAATAGCATTTTGCTAAGGCCGTAGGTGCCGTGCTCTTCGCCGGGACGGTAAAATTCAACACCGTAAAGCCCATGCAAGCGGCCGTAAAACGCCATCCCTGGCGCCTCCTCCCAGCCGCGGGACCGAGCGTCGGCCTCCAAGATGCCGATGGCTTTTTGCCACGACAGGGCAGGCTCGATTGGTTTCGTTTGGTCGGTCGGAACGTGATCGTCGAATGGATCTGGAGTGAGGGTCGCGAAAGTTGACAGAACCGGACGGACCACAATGTCCGCAAGGTTCATTGAGATCGACGAGAACGCGACGATGAACAGGAGCAGCCAAAGCCAAAGCCCGAAAGCGCGGTGGAGATCGAGATTGCGGCGGTATCCGCTGACGCCGCGTTTGATCCCCCATGCGGGTTTCCAGCGTTCCCACCAAGTGCGCCGGACGCTTGCTGAACTGACGTCTCTGGCTGGAACGGCGGCCACATATTGGCGGCGCGATGGCAGCGTTAAATAGAAACCGACGAAGCAGTCGATGGTCCACACAATGGAAATGATGCCCATGAACCAGTAGCCCCATCGGTCAATGCCGCCGAAGCCGGGAATATGCATCGAGTAGTGCATTTTATATAGGAACGGCAGCACGTCCTCGCTGGACAGCGATATGCGGCCCCACAAGCGCTTTCCGGCATGCGCGCCGCTGACAGGATCGACGAAAACTTGATTGTAATCGATTTCAAACGGCTGGCCTGTCGTCGGATCGATCTTGGCGGCGACCCCGATGACGGCGTTGTGTCCGGCCTCGAACTGAAGTGGAAAGTAAGTGACGGCGACGCGCCCATCGGCGGCCTCTACAGAGCGGACCAAGTCGAGCGGTGGTTTTGTTGCGCCGGCCGCGTTCGAATCGAACAGATGCGGATTGAGCCATTCGTCGAGTTCATGGTCCCACGAGATGATGGCCCCGGTGACGCCGGAGATAATCAGAAACACCGCAATGAACAGCCCTGCCCAGCGGTGAATAAGCCCAAGTGCTTTGCGCATCGCGTCGCTCTTTCAATGACCGGCTACTCCAGCGGCGTGCCGCTGGCGCAGTCAGTTCTGCGGTCAATCCGACGACAGGACGTCGTCCCTGGCATCACAAGCGGTAGCGGGCACTGGCGATTACACTGCGACCCACGCCAAGATAGCAACATCGAAGCAGCTGAATGTTGTCGCGTCCTCGTTGGTGGTGACGTTGAGAGCGAGACGCCCAACAATCAGCATTCGCTGAAACATAGAATTGGTCAGCAGCTGCATGATACGCATGTGGCCCTCCATTTCTTCTGAGTGACAAAAGGGAGTGGCCTGCGTTGCAGAACGGGCCACCAGAACACGCAAACCCAAAAAAGCTGCACCACGGAGGAAGCGAGAGTGACACGAGCAGCCCCCGCCTCTATATCAACTTCGTTACCAGGCAACATGAGCTGTCAGCCGGAATGACCGGCCCTCGCCGTAACTGCATGTCAACTGGGTCTGGCAGCTAGCGACAAAGAGTTTGTCTTCTAAGTTTAAAACATTGAGATCGATGCCCCAACCATCAAATTCGTAGCCTATCTTCGCATCGAAAACTGTCGATGATGGAACGACGAGTGTGTTTTCGTTATCTGCGAAAGATGAACCGACGTACCTCACCCCTGCGCCGAACGACACGCCTGCAAGCGCGCCAGCTCTTAGAGTATAGTCGATCCCGAGTGACGCCGTTCTATCCGGAATGATAAACGGGGTGTTCCCGATGATCGCAGCGTTTGCATCCTTAGTGATCGCCACGTCTAGCGCTGTAAACGACCCGATGACTTTGAAGTCCCGCGTTACATTGGCTTGGCCTTCGAGTTCAATACCGCGTGAGTTTACTTCGCCGATTTGTGTCTCTTGCAGAAACGCGCCGGTAACGACGCCCTCCCTCGTGAGGTCAAAGACTGCCATCGTAAACAAGCCATCAAACCACTTTGGTGCGTATTTTATCCCGGCTTCGTATTGAACGCCGGTTTCCGGATTGAAAAATCCTGCCACTGCAGACGATCCAAGCAATGGATTGAAAAATGTCGCAGCACTTACATAGGGAACGATACCATTTGAAAATTCGTAGCCTAATCCAGCGCGACCGCTCAACTCTGACTGAGTTCCCGAGAAACTAGCTGCCCCAACAGTATCCACGGCATTCGTCGTTACCCTGTCGCGGCGGCCATTTAGCGTGAGGATATAGCCATCTCCGAAACGGAGCTGATCCTGTAAGTAAAAGCCAAGTTGTTCTTGTTCGATCTCCTGATCGATGTACGTAAAGCGAGGGCCCTGGGGTGCCCCATAAACCGGATTGTTGGCGCTGATGGACGTTCCGGCAGCAGAAGCTTGGGTCTGATCGAGGTTGAACGATTTATAGTCGAAACCGAACAAAATACGATGCTCAATTGGACCGGTGGACACTCGTCCTTCGAGCTGATTGTCGATGGTGAAGGACGCAACCTGAGTATCGTGCTCGAAATTCAGACGCGTCAAGTTGAAGTTCGGAGCGGTTGGTGTTGGAGAAAAGAAGTCATAGCCAAACGCGAATGGCGCAATTTCGTGGACATTTGACAGGCCATAACGTGCGTTCTGACGAATGGTTACGTTGCTTGTGAGTTTATGCTCGAACTCATAACCAACGGAACCCTGCTCACGGTTATAAACATCGATGCCGGGTTCTGTGAAGTTGGCATCGCGATCAATACGCCCGAAGGGCGCTGCAACGACCGTTCCGGCGTATGGCAAGAAGCTGCCGCCGCCATGCGTCTCATCAATATTGGCGTAGGATCCGAGCAGAGTAAGGCTTGTCGTTTCATCCTTCCAATTCAGAGTCGGATTTAAAAAGCCCCGATAGCCTTCTTGGAAGTCACTATAGCCATCGCCACCGGCAGCCCGCCCAGTCATGCGATAACTGAAGTTGCCGTTGCTGCCGTCGCCAAAATCAAACCCAACATACCCGGTGCCAGCATCGTTGATCCCGGCCTCCAAATAGCGAATGCGTTCTCCCGTTGGCTTCTTACTGACGTAGTTTACAATGCCGCCAGGGTTGCTGCCTCCGTAGAGGACAGAGGCTGCACCTTTGAGAACTTCAACACGCTCAAGACCAAACGAATCCACAAAAAATCCGCCGAATGCAAAGCTGTATTGCTGCAAGCCATCCTGGTACACGCCGGTCTGTGTTGCTTGAAACCCGCGAAGGAAGAACCAATTCGTGTCGCTGTCTGGCCCAAAAGGCTGCGAAAATACACCGGATGTATAACGTAGTGCCTCGTCCGCCTTCTGTGCGCCTTGATCATAGATCTGCTCGCGGCCGACGACGGAAACCGACTGTGGAATTTCTTCGATAGGCGTGTTGGTTTTGCTGCCCGTAGCGGTGCCAGAAGCTACATAGCCCTGCACCACTACTCCAGCAACGCGGGGGATTCGATCATCGGGAGACTGGGTGCTGTCCGAAGCTTGGTCCGGACTCACAGGCTCGGGAGTGTCTTGTGACGGCTCCGCCTGAACGGACGGCTTCGGCTTTGAAGCCGCCTTCGCCGTAGTTTGCGTCTTCTTTGGCTTGGCCGCGAGTTCAGGTTCAGCCTGGGTTTCGGTCTGCACTTCGACCGGCGGCAAAGTTCCGTCTGCGGGCTTTCCCACCGGAGCGGCGGGCGGGGCAGCATCAGCCGATTGTGCATTGGCCGCGATGACATGAAGCGAAACAAGCGCAACGGCAACAGCCGTCACAATCAGACGAGAGATCAGCATTTCAAAACTCCAATGACTGGGGTTCAAAGCCCCGGGATCGGAAAGCAGCGTGCGCGCTACTCAACAGCACGAGAAAAACCATGGCTTTGCTGATTGCAACCGCGATGTTCTCGAACGGTTCAAAACAAGCCAATTGTTGGCGCAAATTCGTGTCAGCAATGACACATCTGTAGGCGGATCGATCAAGATTTGAACTAGAAGAATTCTAGTTCGGGAAACGATCATGAGTGCGGG
>JANNXL010000324.1:0-18369 GCA_031409575.1 Hyphomicrobium sp. | reverse complement strand
CCTCGCGGCCTTTGAAGGTCCACTCACGCCACGGCGCGATGATCTTGATGCCGGGTTCGAGCGCGTAATAGCCGAGTTCGAACCGGACCTGATCGTTGCCCTTGCCAGTCGCGCCATGGCACACGGCATCGGCGCCTGTTTTGCGCGCGATCTCGATTTGCTTCTTGCCGATGAGGGGGCGCGCGATCGAAGTGCCCAGCAGGTAGACGCCTTCATAGACCGCGTTGGCGCGAAACATCGGGAACACATAGTCGCGCACGAATTCTTCGCGCAGGTCTTCGATGAAGATGTTTTCTTTCTTGATGCCGAGCATTTCGGCTTTCTTGCGGGCGGGTTCGAGTTCCTCGCCCTGGCCGAGGTCGGCGGTGAAGGTCACGACCTCGCAATTATAGGTTTCCTGCAACCATTTCAGGATGATCGAGGTGTCGAGGCCGCCCGAATAAGCGAGCACGACCTTTTTGATGCCTTTGCCGCCGTCGTCCGCGCCCGTCTTGCTGGCCATTCACTTGTCCTCGTTTGGGGATATCCTGGTGCGGCGCACTATAGGCAGCGGCCCCCGGCCTTCAAGCCCGGCTAATGGACCGCGACTATATTGCCGCTCAGTCGGCCCATCCCGATTTCCATCAAATCGCCGCCTTTGAGGAGCGGGCTCGACGGCAGAATAAGAAAAGCTAAAGCCGCGTGGGGAATTAGAGCCGTGAACCGATTGAGTTTAGCAGCATATCTAGCTGTCGCGATGTGGGCCTCAACGCTGACTACGGCGCGCGCCGAAGATCCAGTAGCACCAGTGCCGAATGCGGCAGCAGCAACCGAAGCCCCTGTCGAGAAAACACCGATGCTGCCGGCCAACTCTGCGGCGTCCGGCGATGCCAAAGCGGCCGTCGCCAAGCCTGTCACTGAAAAACCCAAGACGACTGCCGCCAAGTCCAAGGCCGCGAACGCAACGGGAGACGAGAAGCTGCCATGGGCGGCTGAGGCTGCTCCGTCTACTGGCGGTCCGATATTGAAAGACAAAGCGGCCGGCGACGCTTCACAGGGCCCGCTCAAAATGGCGTGCCCTGGTCTGTACGAAGCTGCGTGCCGGGAAGCTCAGGGCTGCACGTGGATCGCGGACATTAAATTGGGCAGCGGAGCCGACGTCAAAGCCCATTGCACGGATCGCAAGCCGACGGCCGCCAAAGATGCCCCCGCGAAGAAGGCTCCTGCAAAGACGACCGCTGCTGCCGTCAAACCCAAGCCGCCAGCCGGCGATGCGGCCAAAGCGAGCACAGCGCCAAGCGCTACGCCTCCTTCCGGGACTGTCCCTGCCGCAGCGCCATAATCCCGGCAATGCTTCAAGCGCTGTAAGTTCAGAACGGCAGCAGTTTTGATTCGCCCGCAGCACGAGTACGCAGTGTATTTGCCGCCGCAGCGTGCCCACCATCGGAGCGGTAGCTGGCGAACACCGTGCGCAGTTGCTCTGACGCGACTTCAGCCGCTTCCATCATGGCCGCGTTGGCCTCGGCCGTGGGCCACGCGACCGACTTTGGCACGCCAGCTGAAAGCATGAAGAACGCCATCGGCCAAGCCGCAGGGCCGCCGCGCAGTGGCATCATGTTGACCCAAACATCGAAGGGCGAGACAACAGGCATGGCACCGGCGCCCCAGCTGTGAGCGGATGCCGAGCTGCTTAGGGCACCGAACCAGTTGTTGGGAGCGCAGTTACTCTGGGCGCCCGCCGCAGCGTAAAGCGCTTGGCCATCAGGACGCGGGTTGAACCAGCTCGTGGGCTTGGCATCAGGAAGAGACGCCTCCGCGGATCGTGCTGCGCGATCATACATGTCCAGGGTTTCATGGAATACGCCCCACCACATGGCGGTGGTAGCCTCTGCATAACCAAACATGGCCTCAGAACAACAGGCGGTAAACCGCTTAGCGGGTGTATGAGGCATCAGCAATGTTTCCCATCGTTCAAAAATATTCGAAGCAAAAAAATGCAAGACTTGTCACAACCCATATGGGCGCTTGTAACCTCGTTAAAGCTACTCTCGTTCCAACCCATGAACAAACTGTTTCTAGCCCCGTGCCAATTACTTGGTGCGGAACGGTGTCTCAGCATCGCCGCCAATATCAAACTCAGCCCCGCCGGCGCTGCGCCCGCCCGCCATCCAATAGGTGAACCCTCCCGCGAGGCCCGTCGTCAAAAACGCCCGCAACGCATAGTCATGCAGGAACGTGCGGTCTGCGCCTTCGCCCATGTGAAGCACTAGAAAACCAGCAACCGCGATGGCGATGCCGGTGAGCGCGTAGAAGATCCAGTTGCGAATGCCCTGCCATTCTGCAATCGCAATCGCGACGAGTGCAAAGGGGCTTGCAAAAAATGCTGTCTGCGTGGCGACCAGCAACGTCAGCCACGCAAGGCCTCCGCTCTTTTCAACGAGCTGAGACGAGTCCCACGAAGCAATCTCGGTGGGTGAACTCACGAACAGCACCTGCACCAGCCCGGCTACCAAGCAGGCGATCACGAAGGCGAAGAGAACTCTGAACAGCGATCCGATCATTCTAAAACCCTGTGGTCTTCCTGCAGCATCGTCAGCACCTATAGCCCTTAAGCGGGCCGTTTCAATGCCAAAACCATGGATTGCTGAACGCGGACCAGGCTTGCGAGCTAAGCCGTGCGGCCGGCCAAAACCCAATAGACAAGGCCTCCGGCAAACCCGGCAGTCGCCAGAACCTGCCACACGGCAGCGAGTGGAACCGCCGCGCCGATGCTTCCGTTCAGAGCTGTCAAAAGCGGAATGGCTGCCATGGCCGCTCCGCCACCGAGCACATAGTAAAGCCAGGAACGGATACCGGCGATCTCGCCAATGACGATGACGGCGACTGCGGGAACAAGGGTCAAGCCTGACGCCCAGTGGAATCCTGCCGTGACCCACTCGAACATCGAGCCGAGCGTGTCAAGGTTGAGAGTTTGCGCATGCGTCGCCTGCGTGAACCGCTCCAAGCCAAGCGATACAAGAACAAGCAGCGTGGCAAGGCCCGCGAAAATCGCTGCGATGGGGACAAGCAGCAGGCGGCCGAGCGTGCGCCAGATCATACAGAGCCCGCCGCTGTGTCACCGGCCTCGCCGCCTCGTTCGCTGGCACGCAGCTTAACGCTTTCGGATTTGAGCTGTCCGCACGCGGCAAGAATATCGCGGCCGCGCGGTGTGCGCACCGGGCTGGCGTATCCAGCCTTGTTGACGACATCGGCGAAGCGCTCAATCGCCGCCCAATCAGAGCACTCGTACTTTGAACCTGGCCAAGGATTGAAAGGAATGAGATTGATTTTAGAGGGGATACCGGCAAGCAGCCGCACCAGTGCGCGCGCTTCAGCAAGGCTGTCGTTGATGCCCTTCAACATCACATATTCAAACGTGATGCGCCGCGCGTTAGATACCCCGGGATAGGTCCGGCATGCCTCCAGCAATTCGGCAATTGGGTATTTCTTGTTGATCGGCACCAACTCGTCGCGCAGGTCATCGCGCACGGCATGCAACGAGATCGCAAGACTGGTGCCCACCTCTTCGCCCCAGCGTCCGATCTCTGGCACGACGCCCGATGTCGAAAGGGTAACGCGCCGCCGCGACAACGAAAGCCCCTCGCCATCAGAGGCGGTTTCCATCGCCTGTTTCACATTGTCGAAATTATAGAGCGGCTCGCCCATCCCCATCAGCACAATGTTTGTTATCTTACGTTCTGAGACGGGCAGCATTTGGCCGCCATCAAGTGGAGACGCACCGGGCCAGTCGCCGATGCGGTCTTTGGCAAGGAGGATTTGACCTGCGATTTCTGACGCTTCCAGATTGCGCACCAAGCGTTGCGTGCCCGTGTGACAGAACGAGCACGTCAGCGTGCAGCCAACTTGGCTTGAAATGCAGAGCGTGCCGCGATCTTCTTCGGGAATGTAGACCGTCTCGATTTCAGGGGCACGCATCTCGTGCCCGCGCTTGGGCAGCCGCAGCAGCCATTTGCGCGTGCCATCAATCGAGATCTGTTCAGCCACGATCTCCGGCCGGTCGAGGGTGAACCTGGCTTCCAGATTTTGCCGCAGTTCCTTCGACATGTCCGTCATTTGGTCGAAGGACGTCACTCCAGAAATGTAAATCCACCGCCAAAGCTGGTTAACGCGCATGCGAACGTGCTTAGCGGGCACGCCTGTTAATATTAACGCCTCCGCCAACCCCTCGCGATTTAACCCTGCCAATGAATTCCGGGCAGGAAGAAATGCTTCGTTTGAAGCCTCAGTGAACGGCGTATTTTGTAGCATCGTAACCATTTTCGAAGAGCGCTTATCTTATGTAATTCAGATATTTAGTGACTTTTCCGATGGCGCGAGCGGCGCGCTTGATTTCGCGCCCTTGCCCAAGACGGCTCGAATCCGGATCAAAATAGCATCAATTCGAACAACCCGCATAAGGCTCGGCGCAAGACTTTTCAGCGAACTATGAAGCCATCGTGAAGATGCGGAGCGCCATTCAAGCCAAACCATTAAACACAAACACTGCCAGAAATCGAGACCAAGGCAGCATCCGTTGATCGAGCCCAGTTAACCAACCCCGGACAAAAAAACTCAGGAAGGAAAGTCTTTCATGGCAATCAAGCACGGAACGAAGGGCGCCGACATCATCTTGGGAGCCCTCGATGAACTCAACGAAATCTGGGGCCACCGCGACGCCGACGTGCTGGTGGGCGGCAAACTCGAAGATCTGCTGCTGGGCGGAAAAGACGATGACAATCTTTGGGGCGACCGGGGCAATGACACGCTCTTCGGCAATACCGGTAACGACAGCCTGAGCGGCAGCGTCGGCGATGATCTCGTACTCGGCGGCGAAGGTGATGACGCCCTCAGCGGCGGCAAAGACCACGATGTTATGGGCGGCGGCAAGGGCAACGACTATCTCGATGGCAATTCTGGCGATGACATCATGGCCGGGGGTTCGGGCAACGACAAAGTGTTGGGCATGTCGGGCGACGACTGGCTGAACGGCGGTGCCGGCAACGACTACGTTTCAGGCGGCACGGGCAACGACTATGTGGTCGCAAGCTCGGGCCTCGACACATATCTCGGCGGAACGGGAGCCGACACCCTCGACTTCTCGCAAGCCGCCGGACGGCTTGTCGTTGATCTGGGCCAGCACTCAGCGAAGTTTGGAAAAGCTGGGAGCGACAAGATCTCCGGTTTTGAAACGATCATCGGCAATGACTCGAACGGCATCTTCAAAGGCGACAAAGGATCTCAAGAGTTTATCGGCGGCTCGGGCAACGACTGGTTCCGCGGGCTGGGCGGCTCTGACAAGTTCTCGGGCGGTGAAGGTGCCGATACTTACGTGATCTTGAGGAAAGACACGGCCGGCGGCGCCGTCGACCGGATCACTGACTTCAATGTCAAGGAAGACACGCTCAACTTGAAAGACTACTTCAAGGGCCATGCCGATCAAAACGACGCTGTCCGCTGGTTCGAACGCGGCGATTCCACAACAATCCAAGGCATGGTCAAAGGCCACTGGACCAACATCGTGACGCTGGAAGGCGTGCACGCTGACGACATCGGTTACGCACTCTTATCCTGAGCCTCGCAGCATCTGCGATTGCACTGAGGGCCAGGCATTTGTCTGGCCCTTTTTTTGGGGATGACGCCACACTTCCGCTAAAGAATGAATTTCGACAGATCCGCGTTCTGGGCAAGCGCGCCGATCCGGCTGGTCACGTAATTCGCGTCGATTGAAATTGCCTCTCCGTTGCGATCGGACGCTTCAAACGAAATCTCATCGAGTACGCGTTCCATCACGGTTTGCAGCCGCCGTGCGCCGATGTTTTCGACCGTAGAATTGACCAGCACAGCCGCATCAGCAACGGCATCGATGGCGTCCGGCGTGAACGCCAGCGTCAAACCCTCGGTGGCCATCAAGGCCACGTATTGCTTGATGAGGCTCGCCTCGGGTTCGGTCAGAATGCGCCGCATGTCTTCGCGTGTGAGGGCTGTTAGCTCAACGCGGATCGGCAGACGGCCCTGCAGCTCCGGCAATAGGTCAGAGGGCTTGGCGACATGAAACGCACCCGACGCGATAAACAGTACATGATCTGTTTTGACCGGGCCATACTTGGTCGAAACCGTGGTTCCTTCGATCAAGGGCAACAGATCGCGCTGTACGCCTTCACGTGAAACTTCGGCGCCCGATCTCCCGCTCTCAGAGCGCGAGCAGATCTTGTCGATCTCATCGAGAAACACGATTCCATTGTCCTCAACCGCACGAATGGCTTCTGTCGTGATTTGGTCGCTGTCGATCAGTTTGTCGCTTTCCTCGGCAATCAAGATGGCATGACTGTCTTTGACCGTGATACGGCGCGGCTTGGCGCGCCCGCCCATGGCCTTTGACAGCATCTCGCCCAAGTTGATCCCGCCTGCCGGGCCGCCACCGCCAAATCCGCCGCCGCCCCCACCTGACAGATCAAACATGGTCATGCCCTGCGGGGCTTCCGTCGTCGTGATTTCAATTTCCTTGTCTGTTAGCTCGTTGTTGCGCAGCTTCTTGCGAAAACTTTCACGCGTCGCTGGCGATGAGGCGACGCCAACCAAAGCATCGAGCACGCGCTCTTCGGCGTTGCGTTCGGCGGCAACTCGCACTTGCTTGCGTTTGGAGTCGCGAACGAGGCTGATGCCGATTTCAACAAGATCGCGGATGATGCTTTCAACGTCACGGCCCACATAGCCGACTTCGGTAAACTTGGTGGCTTCGACTTTCAGGAACGGCGCGCCTGCCAGTTTTGCCAGCCGCCGTGAGATCTCGGTTTTGCCAACTCCCGTTGGCCCGATCATAAGAATGTTTTTCGGCAGCACTTCGTCTTTGAGGTCGCCAGTTAACTGCTGACGCCTCCAGCGGTTGCGCAGCGCAATCGCGACGGCGCGCTTGGCGTCGTTCTGGCCGATGATGTAGCGGTCGAGTTCAGAAACGATTTCGCGGGGTGAGAAGGTGGTCATGCGTTCTTGTAGCCTGTTGTTTGGCCTGTAGGTTGGGTTAGCGCCATAGCGCGTAACCCAACAAATTTGTACATTTCAGGGAATGTTGGGTTACGGCCTTCTTTGCCGCGCACCGAAGGTACGACGGCCCAACCCAACCTAAGATCCCTCTTTGGCCATCGAAACCAAACTCTCCACCACCACGTTCGTGTTCGTATAGACACAAACCTCAGCTGCGATTGCCATGGCTTTGCGCGCGATCTGTTCGGCATCGAGCGGCTGATCGAGAAGGGCGCGGGCTGCAGACAACGCATACATGCCGCCTGAACCAATACCCATGACGTGGTGCTCGGGTTCGAGCACGTCGCCGGTGCCCGTGAGCACCAACGTCACATCTTTATCCGCAACAATCATCATCGCCTCCAACCGGCGCAAGTAGCGATCTGTGCGCCAGTCTTTCGCGAGATCAACGCAGGCCCGTGTCAATTGCCCGGGGTATTGTTCGAGCTTGGCTTCAAGCCGCTCAAATAGCGTGAAGGCATCGGCTGTGGCACCCGCAAATCCGCCTATCACGTCGCCGCGGCCCAACGGGCGCACCTTGCGGGCATTGGCCTTGATAACGGTTGCGCCCAGGCTCACTTGCCCATCACCAGCGACCACAACCCGGCCACCCTTGCGCACCGTTAAAATGGTGGTGCCGTGCCAGGATGGAACAGCGTGCGCGTTGGAAGTGTCCGGGTTCATGGTTGGTCCTGCACTCATTTGGAAAACGGGCCTGATGACACGCATGGCCGCGGGGCTTCAATCTGGCACCATTGCTGCGAAGCTGATAAACGCTACCTCAACGTGAGGCAACATTGAGACGGGCGCGAGTTCTGTCCCGAGGCAAACAAAAAGGCGAACCCCGTGAAGCGGCAGGCGACCATTTCCCGCAAGACCAAGGAAACCGAAATTACGGCAACGATCGATCTCGACGGCACGGGTGCCTTTGACATCAAAACCGGCGTTGGCTTTCTCGATCATATGCTGGAACAGCTGGCGCGCCACTCCCTGATCGATATCAGGATCGCCGCCAAAGGCGATCTGCACATCGATTTTCACCACACAACCGAAGACTGCGGCATTGTTCTGGGTCAAGCCTTTGCTAAAGCACTTGGCGATAAGCAGGGCATCGCGCGCTATGCCAGTGTGCACCTGCCCATGGATGAAACGCTGACTCGCGTCTCACTGGATGTATCCGGGCGGCCCTACCTGATCTGGAACGTGAACTTCTCGCGCGACAAGCTGGGTGAAATGGACACTGAGCTGTTCCGCGAGTGGTTCCAGGCATTTGCGCAAAACGCCGGCGTCACCCTTCACATTGCCACGCTCTACGGTGAGAATAATCACCACATTGCCGAGACCTGCTATAAAGGTTTGGCGCGTGCCTTGCGTGAGGCCATCACCATCGATCCGCGTCAGGCGGGCCGGGTGCCGTCCACCAAGGGAACGCTATCGGTATGATTGCATTGCTACTGCGAGCCAGGGACGCAAAACACGTGGCCGTTTTTACCATCCATGAGCCCCCCAATCCCCCAGCCGACCGGATTGATCGCGCTGAGGCATTGGTGTTCGTTCCGGACGGGTTTTCATTTGGCGCGGCTCTATTCGCACCACTTTGGCTGTTCTCACACCGGCTATGGGGCGCGCTGGCTGCTTATCTCGTGGCAGCGTCAGCGCTTGCAGCCGTGTTGATGGCTGCCGGCACCAATGCGGCCTGGATTTCGTTGGCGCTTGTTGCAACTCACATCTGGATCGGATTTGAGGCGCCGGAATTTCACCGCCGGTCTCTAACAGCGCAGGGGTGGGGTGAGGCCGGCTCCGTGAGCGGGCGCGATCTGGCCGAATGCGAACGCCGCTTCTTCGACAGCTGGCTAAGCAGTCAGCCGATCCTGACACAGCACGATGCGTCCGCGCCTGGCCCGAAGGGCGCTGTCTCATCCAGCGGGCAGGGCCTATTCTCGCGGCTCCTCCCAGGCAGGGCGTAAGACGCTTCGATGCAGCGTGTCGCAATTATTGACTACGGGTCCGGCAACCTCCATTCGGCCGCGAAAGCGTTCGAGAGGGCTGCGCGTGAAGGCTCACCCGAAACCACTATCGACGTCACCGCTGATCCCAAAGCCGTCGCAGCAGCCGACCGGATCGTCCTGCCGGGCGTCGGTGCCTTCGCCGATTGCAAGCGCGGGCTCATGGCGATCGCTGGCTTGCGCGACGCTCTCGACGAGGCCGTCCGTGTCAAGGGGCGGCCCTTTCTCGGCATCTGTGTGGGGATGCAACTTCTTGCTGACCGAGGCCTGGAATTCGAGATCACCGAAGGACTGGGGTGGATCGGCGGAGAAGTGCGCGCCATCGAGCCAGGAGACCCAACTCTCAAAATCCCGCATATGGGCTGGAACACGCTGGATGTTGTGCGCGCGCATGCCTTGCTCGACGGTATCCCAACAGGGCCCGATGGGCTGCACGCCTACTTTGTGCACTCGTATCATCTGGCCGGAGCCGCCAGGGCGGCAGTGGTTGCAGAAACGGACTACGGCGGCCCGGTCACGGCAATGGTGGCCACGGACAACATCGCTGGAACCCAGTTTCACCCCGAGAAGAGCCAGACCCTGGGACTTAAGCTGATCGGCAACTTCTTGAAATGGAAACCTTAGTCTGCGGGACTATTTGGTCTGCAATTGCCACTTGCCGGCAAACCCCGCCCGAACCCCGCAGAACAGACTGCATTCATCTGTGGCCGTCAGCTCGACCAAGCTGGGACCGGGGATACTCTTGATCCGGACTTCACAGCCGGATGATTCCTCATCAATTGGCTTCAAAACCAGTTCGTCGCCATCATTGCGCGTGCCGCTCAGGTCGCCCGAGCAGGTTGCCGCATTTTGATCGTTCGTGACCGTACTGACGGCCGCCAGAACGGGCCCGTCGCCGCCCTCCAGGATGGTCATTTCGCCGGCAAGCCCGTGTTCCCGGTACTTAAATTTGCCGGTCAGCGCCGATCCAGGGGCACCCGCCACAACCTTTTTCCAATTGCATTTAAACTCGGTTGGAATTTCAGAGAGTTCGGCGGCCTTCCGGCACGCAGCCAGGGCATCGTGATAGGGGTCGCCAGCGTTCGCTGAGCCACTCACGCAGCAGATGAAAGCGCTTACGATCATCAGGGCGCGCGTCTGGCTAGAACTGGTCATGACTTATCCCCCCGGCACGCAGTCCAGCTAAACTGGTTCGCGACGTTAAGGGCGGTGGTGACCGGCAGCAAGTAGCGGGGCGATGGGCAACACAAAAAGAAAAAGGGCCGGATCGGTCAGATCCAGCCCCCGTATTGGAATGCGTGTGGCGGCCCGCTCCTCGAAGGGGTGTCACCACATGCAAAGTTAGACTCTTAACTTGCTTGAGCGAACGGCAGTTCGGTCTGTTGCGAGAGAGAAGCTGCAACCGGGAACGCGATGACGTTGGTATGCTCGTCGACCTCGATGCCAGCGCGGCGCTGGCGGAACCAGCGCAGTGAGGTGTTGGTCATCACCGCGTCGTCCTTCACGGCCTGGATGAGCAGACCGTCATCGGCTTCGATGAAGCGCGCAAGCCAGGCTTCCAGAGCTTCCTCGTTATCGTCGGAGCGTACGTACCACGTCTGCTCGAGCGGGCGCGCCCAGCTCTGCCCCGCGCTCATGATGGCTTGAGCGACGACATGTTTCGTGAGGTGCGGCTTTGCAAGATCGTATGAGATGAGGAAGGTGCGCATGGGGAGTTCTCCGTGGGCCTTGGAGGGGATGATGGGGAGACTATACGCCGGACTGGGAGGCAGCAGTGTGGTAAGAACGTAGAGCGAACATGGGCTGAGTCGGAAAATCTGTAAAGCAAAAGTTCAGCTTTTGTTCTCACGCTGAGAGCAGACTAAAATAAATTATGTAAATCAGATAGTTAATTTGATAAAAACGTGGTTCAGTTAGTCCGGATGCGCTGAAAGTTCCGCTAAAACAACGACAGCTGATCGGGATGTATAGACCGCACGGGGATGCGGCGGTGCGCCCCAGCATCGACCCGGTCGAGGAGGGCGGGATGGCGCTCCCGAAACACGGCAAGTGCCTTAGCCCGGCTGCCAGGAAAGCGCGCTTCTTCCCAGATCTCGTAGAGGCGGCGAGGATCGCAATTATAGCGTTTGAGTAAATCGCATTGCCGGATCCGCAACCAGCGCGCGATCCAAATGTCGATGGCGTCCTTCTCGGTCAAGTGGCGTGGACCGATCGCAACATCCAACCCCTCGGCAGAAAGCTGCCGGGCTTTCACGGCACTTTGGAGCGAACCCTGTGAGTAACGCTTGGACGGCATGGCGACACGAACTCAACTGACGACGCAAGATGCCTAGCAGCGGCCCGCGACTAACGGTTTCCCTTGACGGAACTGTCGCAAGGCTATTTCTCGCGCTTGTAACTGTCCACACACCCTGTGTGCCAGCTCAATCATAGCAATCTGATGGCGGCAAAGTGCGTGTCGTGCCATTGCCCACTCCTAAGGACCGTCACTTGATCCTCTTTCCCGCCATCGACCTCAAAGACGGGCAGTGCGTGCGCCTCAAACTCGGCGAGATGGATCAAGCGACTGTATTCAACGATAGCCCCGCGGCTCAAGCCCTGATCTTTGAGCGCCAAGGCTTTACCTACCTTCATGTGGTTGACCTCAACGGAGCCTTTGAGGGCCACCCGGTCAACGGTGAGGCCGTCGACGCAATACTTGCTGCCGTGAAAATGCCGGTTCAGCTTGGCGGCGGCATCCGGGATCTCTCCACAATCGAAACCTGGCTCGGCAAGGGCATCCACCGCGTCATCTTGGGCACCATCGCCGTACGCGACCCGGCCCTCGTCAAAGCCGCCTGCAAGCGCTTTCCGGGCCGCGTCGCTGTCGGAATTGATGCCAAGGGGGGCAAGGTGGCGGTTGAAGGCTGGGCGGAGACGTCGACACTTACAGCCATCGACCTCGCGCGCCGCTTCGAAGACGCTGGCGTGTCGGCGATCATTTACACAGACATCGAGCGTGATGGCATTTTGAAAGGCCTGAACTTGCCGGCCACCGCCGAGCTTGCCGATGCGACTTCGATACCGGTAATTGCCTCAGGAGGTTTAGCATCCATCGAAGACGTAAAGGCACTTCTCAAACCCGAATACGCTAAGCTCGAAGGCGCCATCACCGGCCGCGCCCTGTACGATGGGCGCATCAATCCGGCCGAGGCGCTCGCTTTGTTGAACCATTCTCGCGCCTGATCGATTGGGTGGCACAGCGGCAACGCCGTCTGCGCATTCGCGCTGTGCTTAACGAAGCATTAAACAACCGCGCTCACAGTGCTGCGACATTACGGTGAGCTGTGGGATCGCCCATGACGGACACCGTCACACCTGATGCTGACAACCCGCATCGTAGGAGCGCGCGATGACCTCGCCCATGCTTAAAACTGTTTCAAGTTCCAACCACGCCGCACCAGACAGTGCGCCGGAAACGGACCTGCCTAACGAGCACGAGCTTGTGACGGCACTGCGCGATATTCTGACCAATCCGCAACGGCATACGGTTGGCGGACTTGCTGAAGTTGTGCTGCATAGCCTAGCCGAATTGAGCTTGCTGAAAGATCGCCTCGATATGATCGCACCCAGCGCAGACAGCACGCCGCATATGCCAACTGGGTCCGGCTCGGACCCGATTGGTGAAGCTGGCGCGCTTGCACACAAGGGTTGAGTGCGAGCTTTTTCTAACCGGCTGGCGGTTAGCCGTTCATCCTAGGCCGCTGCGGGACTGGCAGCGGCACTTGCCTCCGCACAGCATCGCACGCTATCTCTGCCAGATGGCCCTCAAAACCCGCATCATTCCCTGCCTCGACGTGAAAGACGGCCGCGTCGTGAAGGGCGTCAACTTTGTCGACCTCATCGACGCAGGCGATCCCGTTGAAGCTGCGAGCGCATACGACGCTGCCGGTGCAGATGAACTCTGCTTTCTGGACATCACGGCCAGCCATGAAAATCGCGACACGATATTCGGCATTGTCGAGCGCACGGCGTCGCGCTGTTTCATGCCGCTAACAGTTGGCGGCGGGGTTCGCACCGTCGATGACATTCGAAAATTGCTGGAAGCGGGCGCAGACAAAGTCTCGATCAATACCGCTGCCGTGACGCGGCGCGAGTTTGTGCGCGAGGCCTCTGAAAAGTTTGGTGCGCAGTGCATTGTGGTCGCCATAGACGCAAAGAAAGTTTCGAAAGAGGGTGAGCCAAATCGTTGGGAAATTTTCACCCACGGCGGCCGCAAGCCAACTGGACTTGATGCCATTAAATTCGCCAAGGAGGTTGTGTCACTCGGGGCCGGCGAATTGCTGCTGACCTCCATGGATCGCGATGGCACCAAAGCCGGATTTGATCTGCCGCTTACACGCGCCATTTCCGATGCGGTGGCTGTGCCGGTCATTGCGTCAGGCGGGGTTGGCACGCTCGATCATTTGGTAGACGGCGTGCGCGAAGGCCATGCGAGCGCCGTGCTTGCAGCTTCGATTTTTCATTTCGGCACGTACACAATCGGCCAGGCCAAAGCGCATATGGCAAAGGCCGGCATTGCCGTGCGGCTCACGTAATCCAGCTGCCGTGAAATGCTCGCGGTGTGCTTAAGCGAAGCGTGCGCGCATCAATTGACAAAGCCGAAACTGGCAGACACAATTTCACCTGAGCATCCTGTCCTTCTACGTCTGCTGTCGATCCTGCGGCAGAAAAACCAATGCTAGTCTTTAATAGTAGGGGGTCTAAAGACCCCCTACTATTACAAAGGTACGAGGGACGGGATGCCTTCACTCTCGAACGGCTCGGGGAACGGTCAGTCTGAAGAGATTGACCGGAAGGCAGGGTTTGATGGCTCGTGTTTGCAGACATCAGAAGATGCCGCGAAATTTCTCGAAGTGTCCCACGCGGCAATGCTTTACACGCTTTACAAAGCACCCGACGAAGATCGCTACGCTACTTTTGAAATCCCCAAGCGCACGGGCGGCATGCGCCAAATCAGTGCACCGCGCGGGCTGTTGCGCGATTTACAATATCGCGTGTTGCCCCTGCTTCAGCACGTCTATAACGCCCACCCGAGCGCGCATGGGTTCATTGCCACACGCAGCGTGGTGACAAACGCGACAGACCACGTTGGCCAACGGCTGGTTCTCAACATTGACCTGAAAGATTTCTTTCCTTCGATCAACTTTGGCCGGGTGCGCGGTCTGTTTATGTCGAAAGCCTTTGGCATGGGGCCCTCGGCTGCGGCTATTTTTGCGCAGATTTGCACGTTCAAAAATGGCCTGCCACAAGGGGCACCCACGTCGCCCGTGCTGTCGAATTTCATGACCACAAGTCTTGATCGCCAGCTGATGCGGCTCGCCCGGCAAAACCGGATGCACTACTCCCGCTATGCCGACGACATCACGCTTTCGACGAATGCGGCAGCGTTTCCCGTGAACATCGCGGCGTTCGAACAGAGGGATGCCGGAAAGCCTGATGTGAAAGCCGGCGAGACGCTTGTAAACATCATCGCGGCGAACGGATTTTCGATCAACGCAAAAAAAGTCCGGCTGCAACGGCATTTCGAGCACCAAAGTGTGACTGGGCTTTGCGTCAACGCGAAGGTGAATGTTGAGCGCCAGCGCATCCGCCAGGTCCGCGCCATGATCCACGCATGGCAGAAATTCGGGCTTGATGCGGCCGCCGCCGAACACCTTCGCCGCTATGCCGGTGCGCCCAAAGGGGCCGCAAGATTTGATCGCGCAGCGTCGTTCCGAAACGTCGTGTATGGCCAGCTGGCTTTCATCAAGATGGTGCGCGGATCTGCCGATCCCGTGTTTTTGAATCTGTGCGCAAAACTTTTGGGCTTGGACCCCAACCCCTCCAAATTCATCCGCAAGATGGTGTTTGGCGCTGACGACTATGACATCTTCATTTCACACGCGAGTGAAGACAGGGAAGCCGTGGCGCGGCCCATTCATGCCGCCTGCGAAGCGCTCGGCCTCAAAGCGTTCCTTGATGAAGAACACATTGGCTGGGGCGACAACTTCACCAAAAAGATCAACACCGCACTCGGTGCAGCGCGCACGGTTTTGACGATCATCTCGCCGGTGTCGGTCACCAAAGAGTGGCCCATGGCCGAAGTGAACACGGCACTGACGTTTGAAGTTTCGGGCAAAAAGAACGTCGTCGCGCTAATTGTCGGTAAACCGGATCTGTCGCGTCTGCCGTTGATCAGCGGCAAGGATTTTCTTGTTTGGAATGGCGATCCCAAGCTCGTCGCCAAGAGCCTCTATGGCAAAGTGAAGGGTGAGCATGTCCCGACGATCGCTGCACAGTCTGCGGCCGAAACGGCTGGGCTTCGTCCACCGCCCTTGCCAACCGTGAAGGCCGCCGATGCGATTGCGGCCAGGATGGCGAGCGCTTCCTCGGCGGTTCCAATGGTGCCGCTTGTGCAAATGCCAGCCGACCCGTCGGCACCGTCTGTGGAAGAGGCCGAACGCTTGGCGAAACGGTCCTTTATGCAGCGGCTTTTCGGGCGCCAGCCCAAGTAACACCGGCAGTTACGGCTTGATCTCTTTGCCGTTCGATGTCCGGTTGCTGGACCAGGTGTTTCGTGCGTCCCAGTACGCCACGGGCCCGAAATGTCCCGATTTCGGGAAATGATCAGCGCCGAAAATATTGCCGGTCACACTCACATTGTGAGCGCCGACTCCGTCATGGCCGTTGTCGTTCGCCCCGCCGTAGATAACCCACCCGCCACCTGCCAGATAATTGTCGCGAATGGTGACACCGCTTCCCGCATTATAGAGGCAACTCGTTTGGGGGTTCACGTTGAGAATGCGGTTGCGTTCGATGAGGATGTCACGGGCCTGGGGGGCGATCTGAATGGCGTCGTTGTGATCGCCAGGATGCGTTGCGAGTTCATCAATCAGGTTCTCGCGAATGATAGCGCCGGTCGCGTCCGCATGAATGCCATCCGAGGCATTCGAGATGTGGCTGCGATAAACAACGGCGTTGCCGGCACGCAACAGCAGAGCAGTTGAGCCCGGCGCACTTTCCCCCTCGGCGGCACCGGCCTGCGACCACAAAAAGTAAAACGGCCCCGCACCGGGCCGCGTGTGGATGGCCCAATGGCTTTTGTTTTCCAAGCGTATGGTCACGCCCCGAAACACCGTCGGCACCTTGACGTAAATATCAAGCGGTCCCGTAAACGTGATGCCTTCGATCAGGAGGTGCGGCCCTGGGACCGTGAAACCGTCATAGGTTGCACTCTCGGCAATCTCGCGTGCAAACGGCATGGGCTTGGCATCGCGGATCTCTCCTCCAGCGAACAGAGCGCGCAATGAGCCGCCAATATAAGCTGGACCGGTGCGAGAGGCATCGATGTCTTGACCGTGCACAACCGGAGCTGTGATTTTTGTTTCATCTGCAGCGCGTGCTGATGTTGCTGCGAAGACGAGCAACGCGAACGCACAGCCCATTCGCAAAGCCCGCCTCCTCACTCCGTCTTCTCCTTGAATTGGCAAAGATCCAGAATGGGGCAGCGCGGGCATTCGGGCTTGCGCGCCTTGCACAGATAACGGCCATGCAGGATCAGCCAGTGGTGCGCGTGCAGACCGAAGCGGGGCGGGATGATGCGCATCAGATCTTCTTCGACGGCCAGCGGTGTCTTACCCTTCGATAAGCCGATGCGATTGGAGACCCGGAAGACATGTGTATCAACGGCCATCGTCGGATGACCGAACGCCATATTCATCACGACGTTTGCCGTCTTGCGGCCTACGCCGGGTAGCGCTTCGAGCGCATCGCGGTCTTCCGGCACGCCGCCGTCGTGATGGTCGATCAAGAGTTGCGACAGTAAAATCACATTTTTGGCCTTGTTGCGGAAAAGGCCAATAGATTTGACGAAGTCGCGAACTTTGTCTTCGCCCAAAGCCAGCATTTTCTGGGGCGTGTCGGCAGCCTTGAAGAGTGCCCGCGTGGCCTTGTTGACGCCGGCATCCGTCGCCTGGGCAGAGAGCACCACGGCAACAAGAAGTGTATAAGGGTTGACGTGTTCCAGTTCGCCCTTGGGTTCGGGATCGCGTTTCTCGAACCGTCTGAAGATCTCCTCAGCTGCCGCTGCCGTAAAGTTAGGGGGTTTGCCTCTTGTTTTCGCTTTCCGGGCGGGCAGGGTGCGCATAGTCTCGGGTTTGCTCATTTTGGCCGGCAGGTCATTGGAGCCCAAGGCGGGATCGTTTGGCGGGAATTCAGTGAGATGGCAGCGGTGCTGGCTTTGGCACCTGCGCACTTCTCGTGTTGCTAAGATATACGAAACAGGACCGGAATGGACGAACCAACTTTCAACGATGGACAGGCCGCAGGAACGCCAGGCCATGCGGTGAACCCACCGGCGCGGGCGGAGCAGAGCTCAAATGGGTTCCGTGCCGTTTTGCACGCACAGCGCTCGCTCAGCCAGAATGGATTCATGATCCTGATGCTGTTCGTGGGCGGCGTGAGTTTTGTCACCGGCGTGGCGTTTTGGCTGATGGGCGCTTGGCCGGTATTCGGTTTCTTCGGACTGGACGTTCTAGCGCTCTACATCGCTTTCAAGGTCAACTATAGCGACGGTCTTGCTCATGAGGTCGTTGAACTGACACCCGATGTTCTGAAGCTGACGCGCGTCAGCCCCACAGGCCGCGAGCGCAGCTTCGATTTCAACCCTTACTGGGTGCGCGTGCGCTTGGCGGAATGGCCGGATGGCCGGACGAACCTGTCTTTGGCCTCGCATGGACGTGATTTCGAATTTGGCCATGTTTTGAACCATGACGAGCGGCGTGAATTTGCTAAGGTCTTGGAGCGTGCCTTGAGCGTGGCTCGATCCGCTATACCGGCACAAGCACACTCAGCGATCTAATTCACCGCAGCCAGGGGGCCGGATAGACACCATGCCTCACCAAGCTTTTGATTTCTCAATTTTGGACGAACGCGGCACGGCCACGCAGAGCTTTGCGGCAGGAGAAAAGATTTTCCTGCAAGACGAGCCTGCCACCTGCTTATACATCGTGCGCAGCGGCAAAGTGCAGGTCATCACCTATGGAACAGTGCTTGAAAACGTGGGCCCAGGTGGAGTGTTCGGCGAGATGGCCATGATCGACGGCGCTCCGCGCAGTGCGGCGGCGCTGGCTGCAGAACCCACCGAAGTGATGGAACTGGATCGCCCGGCGTTCCTTTATCTGATTCAGAAAGATCCTGAATTTGCACTCCGGATCATGCAGGTGCTGGCGACACGGATCCGGCGGATGAATTCGAGCCTTTGAAAAGCCCAGGAAGTCAAAACAGCCGCGAATTGCCCAACTGA
>JANNXL010000323.1:0-3281 GCA_031409575.1 Hyphomicrobium sp. | reverse complement strand
TTGGATCATCGGGCTGCGCAACGCCAGCCGTTGCTGACCAGTCCGTGACACCTGAAGGCCAGATGGCCAAGATCGCCGTGGCGCCGCTGCTCGGGCCGCCTGAGACGGTCAACAAAATGTTCCTGTCACAGCTGGGCGGGGCCATCGAGAAGCAGCGCATAACTGTTGCCAAAGCACCGACGGACAAGTCGGAATACACGCTGCGCGGCTACATCGTTTCGGCCAATGAAAAGGGCAAAACGAAGATTTCCTACATCTGGGATCTGACCGATCGCACCGGTAAGCAGGTCAACCGCATCTCCGGAGAAGAAGTTGTCGCGCCGGGTACCAGCAAGGATCCGTGGTCGGGCGTGACGCCGCAGGTCGTGGATCTGATCGCGAACAAAACAGCCGGGTCGATCGCAACATGGCTGCCGACACAGAACAAGGCAGCAGCGGTTGCAACGACGGCTACAGGCGCGGCTTCGGCTCCTGTCGCCACCCTGCAGCAGCCGGCTACGGCGCCCGCCACGACGCCCTATACCTCTCCGGTTGCGGCGGCCGCCGCCCCCGTAGCACCGGGTCCGACCACGGGCAGTATCGGCCGTGAAGGCGTCACAACCATGGTTCCGACCGTCACCGGTGCTCCGGGCGATGGCGGCAACTCGCTGACTGCGGCTCTACAAACCGAACTGCGCAAGAATGGCGTGCCGTTGAGCAACACGCCGGGCACGCAGACCTACAAGGTTGAAGGCAAGGTCGCCGTCGGCCAGGGCAAGGATGGTAAACAGCCGATCACCATCGATTGGCATGTGAAAGATCCGTCCGGCAAGAATATCGGCACGGTTTCGCAAAAGAACGAGATCCCGCAGGGCTCTGTAGATGGGCCATGGGGACAGACCGCGACGGCTGCCGCCGAGGCAGCTGCCAAGGGCATCATCAAGCTGCTGCCGCCGCAAACCAAGGTGAACTAGGCCATGCCGGGGAGGGCGCCGCGCCCATCCGCTGGTCCTGCATCGACGTGCCACAGTTTCTAAAGACGTGATACCCAAGCCCGGTAGGTTTACCCCTCCGGGCTTGCTTGTTAGAAGGCCCTCGCGATGAATTGCGAAAGGTTCATGACATGTCGTTTGATGCGCGCGACGAAGGCCGCAAAGGCATACCTCGCATGAAGATCGTGTCGGGCAACTCCAACCGTCCGCTGGCCGAAGGCATCTCGCAATATCTCAAAGTGCCCCTCACCAAAAGCCAGGTGAAGCGCTTTGCCGATATGGAGATCTTCGTCGAAATCCAGGAAAATGTCCGCGGACAAGATGTGTTCGTCGTTCAATCGACCTCGTTCCCGGCCAACGACAACTTGATGGAACTGCTCATTCTGATTGATGCCCTGAAGCGCTCGTCGGCGCGCCGCATCACCGCAGTGATCCCGTACTACGGCTACGCCCGGCAGGACCGCAAACCCGGCCCGCGCACGCCAATCTCAGCCAAGCTCGTGGCAAACCTCATTGAGCGCGCGGGTGCCGACCGCGTTCTGACGCTCGATCTGCACGCCGGTCAGATCCAAGGCTTTTTCGACATCCCGACCGACAACCTGTTTGGTGCCCCCATCATGGCGCGCGACCTTCAAGATCACATGTCGATCAAGAACCTCGTCGTCGTATCGCCAGACGTCGGGGGCGTGGTGCGTGCCCGTGCGCTTGCCAAGCGTATCGAAGTGCCGATCGCCATTTGCGACAAGCGCCGCGAGAAGCCTGGCGAGTCCGAAGTGATGAATGTCATCGGCGATGTGAAGGGCAAGGTGTGCGTCCTCATCGACGACATCATCGATAGCGGCGGTACGCTGGTGAATGCCGCAGAAGCGCTGCTGAAGGCCGGCGCGATCGAGGTTTCAGCCTACATCACGCACGGCGTGCTGTCGGGCGGAGCGGTGTCTCGCATCCAAAACTCGCAGCTGAAGTCGCTCGTCATCACGGACTCGATCCTGCCGACCGAAGCCGTTAAAGCCGCCAGGAACATCCGGCTCTTGCCTATTGCTTCGTTGATCGGCGAGGCCATTTTGCGCACCTCGCGCGAGGAAAGCGTTTCGAGCTTATTCTACTAAAAAAACGGCCGGTGAGCTTTCGCGCACCAGCCGTACAACACGTTCATTTGCAGTTAAGCCGAGTCACTGACGGCGCATTGAGAACGAGCCAGAAGCGCCATTGTCCGTGGTTGTCGTGACGCTGATCGAATTTCCGCTCTGCGAGACCCGGATCGTACCTTCGAGATTAAAGTCTGTATTCCGGTAACGGCCGGAATAACTGCTGCCACCGGTCTTGCGCAATGTAGTTGCCTGCACGACCTTGCCCGACGCCGTCGCGCAGATCGCGCTCATGGCATAGGAAGTCCCGCCGGCCCTATTGATACTGGCCCGGCATCGCGCTTTTTCTTTTGAACCCGTGGTGTAGACGACGGAGCCGCCGCCTGACCAGTTACCAGCCAGATCGCTGGGCTCTGCGTAAGCTGGTGCTGCGAACAAAACGGCTGCGGTGACCGCAGCGAGGCGCGCAATGAAGCCCGCGCGAGGCAGAAGTGGTGCTTGGATCATGGGGAACCTCCAGGTCCTTTTTATTGGCAGGCGAGCTGCCTCATTGTTGTCTAGCCACCGCATGAGCAGCGTGTATAGCCAGCACCGGCAGCACCCGGCTAGAGCGTCTCAAACACACCGAGTACACAAAGCGTTGCGCCAACACGACAACTGGTGAGTAAAACTTCGAAATAAAGACGCTGCACACAAATAATCTGAGTCGCCGTGAATTGCTCGCAGTTTACCATGTTTCCAAGATTCACGGAGTGACCGCTGCGGATGCAATCGCGCCGTCAGCTTGCGGTCAAATCCTCCCAAAAACCCATGACAGGCCCTTGAAGCCGGTGCGTTACTCCGGCTTCTTCTTTGATGTGCTCGGCACACTTGAGGATCGCGGCGGCTTGTCTTTCCGCTCCCGAGGGGCGGGCAGCACCTTGCGGGGGGCTACATCGGCCAGCACCGGCTCAGGGATGCGCTGCTCCCCGCCCTCATCGTCCTCGTCATCATCCTCGGATTTGACGCGCTTGGCGGGGTCTGCGGAAACGTAATCGAAGGCCAGTTTCGCCTCCAGCCCTTCGCCTTCAAGACGCACTTTGACCGTGCCGCCATGCTCCAGTTTACCAAACAGCAGTTCGTCGGCGAGCGGCTTCTTGATGTGCTCTTGGATGACGCGCGACAGCGGCCGCGCGCCAAACTTTTCATTGTAACCGATATCGCCGATCCACTTGGTCGCCGC
>JANNXL010000322.1:0-3794 GCA_031409575.1 Hyphomicrobium sp. | reverse complement strand
CCTCAGGTCTGCGATTGGGTCCGAATCACTGGACAAAAAGGTCTCGCGTTTTCGTGCCCGAAATGCGGTGATGAGGCGTCAGAGTCGTGACGGGGGAAGTAGTGCCGGCACTGTGGTGCAGCTGACTTTTCACTGGCCGCGTGGCCGCGTTATTGGCACTGGCCGGCCGGCAGCTTTGGCCTTTTTAGACCGGGATAGTGTCTCTGGCAGTGCTAGGTGCCGTATGTTAGTTGTCCTGAATATCGCACGGCCCAGGCATCACCCTTGCCTTTGGCCGACGAGCGCTCACCGGATGGCAGGGTGATCTCGCCAACCACTGAGGCAGGCTCTCCCGCGGCCTTCAACGCGGCAACCACGGCATCTGCGTTATGTTTGGCTGCAACTACGATCATGCCCACGCCGGTGTTGAACGTGCGCAGCATCTCGGCATCGTCGAGCCGCCCGGCTTTGGCCAGCCAGCCAAATACAGGTGGTACGCTTAGGCGCGAGACATCGATATGCGCTGCGACGGTGTTCGGCAGAACCCGTGGCAGGTTTTCCGTAAGCCCGCCGCCCGTGATATGCGACAGGCCCTTGATCGCACCTTTTGCACCGCCGCCCGTGGCTTTCAGAGCGGCCAGCAGCGGCTTCACATATATGCGCGTCGGTATCAGCAATTCTTCGCCCAGGGTTCGGGCAGAATTCCAAGGCGCGTTGTGATGCCAGTCGAGGTTCTCCCCGGCGACCAGGCGGCGAACCAGCGAGTAGCCGTTCGAGTGCACACCTGATGACGGCAAACCGATCAACACGTCACCCGGCACGATATCTGAGCGCGGCAAAATTTCGCCGCGCTCGACGGCACCGACGGCAAAGCCCGCCAGATCATAGTCGCCGCGAGCGTACATGCCCGGCATCTCGGCTGTTTCGCCGCCGATAAGTGCACAGCCGGCTTCCCGGCATCCATCGGCTATGCCGGCGATCACGCTCTTGGCGCTCGACACGTCAAGTGCACCGGTTGCGAAGTAGTCGAGAAAGAACAGCGGTTCTGCCCCCTGCACCACGAGATCGTTGACGCACATGGCGACGAGATCGATGCCTATGGTGCCATGGTGTCCGGTCTCGATGGCGATTTTGAGCTTGGTGCCAACACCGTCGTTGGCGGCAACCAGGACGGGATCTTTGAAACCTGCCGCCTTCAAATCAAACAAGCCGCCAAATCCACCAAGATCAGCGTCAGCACCTGGGCGGCGGGTTGCGCGCACGAGTGGCTTGATGGCTTCTACGAGACTGTTCCCGGCATCGATATCCACACCGGAATCGCGATAAGTGACCGGAGCGCCGGTCGATTTGGAAGACGTGTCGCGGGTGTTCGCCATAGCGCCTCGCCGGGCGCACCCGGATCAGATGTAAGTAGTGAGCAAAACCGGGATACGTAGCGGCAAGCCCTTGCGGGTGAGCCTATCGCAGGTCCGCCGCAGCCAAACGTGGGACGACCGCACTTTTGCCCGATTGCTCAACGGTGATGAGGCGTCCTATCAGGTGGCACGGGGGCAGGCAACCTGAGACGCTTGGCTTTCGACAGGCGTCTGGATGCAGGGTGCAAAGTGCAGGCCAATCAAGGGAAGAGGCAGACAATGACGAGGGGCGCAGCTTGGGTTTGCATTTCAGCGGCAGTTTTGGCCGTGACCGCAGGCGGGCTCGCTGTCTCGGCGGCGTCGCCTGGCGACCGCGTTTTCACCGTGGCGAATTACCCGGTCGAAGCCGAAGCCGCCAATGCCGTTGCCGCCAAGGACAAGGCTCTGGCCGAAGGGCAAGATGCAGCGTTCCGTTCGCTGTTGAAGCGGCTTGTGCCGGTCACGGCCTATAGCCAGCTGACGCGGATCAAGGGCATGACGACAGCCGATCTGATCGATGGCGTGCGCGCGCGCTCGGAACAGAATTCGCCGACGCGCTATATCGCGGCGTTCGATTTTGCTTTCCAAGCCGACGCAGTGCGCGAAGTGCTGACCCGCGAGGGTGTGCCGTTCGTGGCCGATCAGGCTCCCGAAATCACGATTGTCCCTTTGATGAAGCAATCCATGGCTTCTGACGGCAAAACAGGCCAATTTGCACCGGCAACGGCGGCATGGAGTGAAGCCTGGCGCGGGCTCGATCTTGAAAATTCCGTCAGTCCCGCGCGGCTGTCTGTGCTCAAGCCGGAAATTCACCCGGACACGGTGAGCATGATTTTGGCTGGTGACGGCAGCGCCGATCGCATCGTCGAGGGTGAATACAAGACCGATCGTGTTGTCATTGCCGTGGCGGAAATCGACAAGTCGACCAAGCAAGTCCACGTCACGCTGGCTGGGCGTGACGGGGTCGGCGCGTTTGCGTGGAAGCGCAGCTATCGTGCCAGCGATGGCGATACCGGTTATGCGATGGAATTGGCATCCGTGATCAGTCTGGGAGTTCTCGAAGGCCGCTGGAAAGCCGCGCGTACTGGGGGCGCGAGTATGATGTCAGCAAGTGCTGGCCAGGACGTTGAAATTGATGTCGTGTTCGAGACCCAGGACGAATGGAACACCATCCGCGGCCGCGTTTTGGATTTGCAGGGCGTCGATGATGTGCGGGTTGGCACAATTTCGGCCCGCAACGCTCAGATGGGCCTCAAATTTCCAGGCGGCGGGGCAGCGTTGTCGGATGTGCTTGCTCAACAGGGACTGACTTTGCGCAACGCGGGAACGCAATGGGAACTCCGGTCAGCTTATTGAAAAGCGTTATATTTCAAGTCAGTAGTGTTGAAGTCCAGGTCTCAACCAGGGGCGCTCCAATACGCAATGCCACAGGGATCGGCAACCCATGCCGCGAGAATTGTGCATAAATTTCATGCGCTAAGCTGAATGTGTGGCCACTCATGCCTCGACGAGAGTGGGTACGAGCCCGTAAAGTCCGGTTGTCCGGGTTTGTTCCTGGGCTGGGACGCCCGAGTGCTGTCTCATCTCGCGGGGACCGGTGTGAATATTCCGAATTTCATCACTTTGGGTCGAGTCATCCTCGTGCCCGTTATTTTTTACCTGCTGATCTCGAACGAGACCAAGCTGGCGTTTTTCGTGTTTGTCATCGCGGGAATTTCCGACGGCATAGATGGTTTTCTCGCCAAGCGCTTCGGCTGGGTTACAGAACTTGGCGCTTATCTCGATCCGCTGGCAGATAAGCTGTTGCTGGTCAGCATGTTTGTGGCGCTGGGCGTGCAGGAGTTGTTGCCCCTGTGGCTGGTCATCGCCGTGGTTTCGCGCGATATTCTGATCGTGATGGGGGTGATCTTGGCATGGGTACTGGGCCAACCGGTGACCATTCATCCGCTGCTGATCAGCAAAGTGAATACAACGGCGCAGATTGTGCTGGCAGCGACGGTTCTAGCTGATGAGGCGTTCAGGCTTGGGCAGGCCGATCTGCGCTATGTTCTGGTTTGGGTCACCGGAGCGCTCACGATCATCTCACTCGCCGCCTATACCAATGCCTGGATCCGGCATATGTCAGGCTATAATCCGGATGACGGTCACTCGGTGCCATAGCTAGTTGCTGCACTGCATTGTGAGCGGCGTGGCCGGAGTCACGAAAACAGCGGGGAAGCGTATGCGCATCGAACGGCAGGTCGTGTTCTGGATCGCAGCGGCGATCCTGCTTCTGGTCGCGCTCAGTGTTTTGAAAAGTGTGCTGCTCCCGTTTATCGCCGGCATTGTGATCGCTTATTCACTGAGCCCGCTTGCCGACCGGCTGGTGGCGTTGGGGCTGAACCGCACGGCCGTTTCGGGCCTTTTGGTCGTACTGGGCGC
>JANNXL010000321.1:0-7557 GCA_031409575.1 Hyphomicrobium sp. | reverse complement strand
TATCGAGCTTCGTTGCCGCTTCCTCGGCTTTGAAAGCGGCCTGGAGCCCCCGATCCTCGGCACGCTCCATGGCCTCGTCGGTCTTGGCAGCTTCGAGCGCCTTGACGGCCTTGGCGAGTTCGGCGTCGGCTGCAGCTTTATTACTTTCCAGCTTACGCAGCGATGCCGTCAACGATGCTGTCTCGCGTGTTGCTGCCGCGGCCGCTTTCTTCGTGTCGTCGGCCGCCTTGGCGGCGTCTGCAGCCTCGCGGCGGAGTGCCTCGGCACGGGTCGGGGCAGCCGCGACGGCTTCTGCTTTCGGCACCAGCAGCGCCGGGTGTGAAATCTCGATTGGAGTCGCGTTGTCCGGCGAAATGATCACTCGCATCCCAATCCGCGTCTTGTCGAACAGAGTTTTTGCGAAGCCGAACGGCATTCGCACACAGCCGTGTGAGGCCGCATAGCCCGGCAGCGGGCCACCGTGTATCGCGATGCCGTTCCAGGTGAGGCGTTGCATGTGGGGCATCTTCGCATCGTCATAAAGGTTCGAGCGATGGTCTGCGTTCTTCTCGAGAACGGCAAAGATACCGGCTGGCGTTTCGCGTCCCTTAACGCCTGTCGACACTGGCGCGCGTAGGATCCACCCGTCTGCGTCATAGAAAGTGATGTCTTGGGTCTTGATCGAAACGATCGCCATAATTGGCTCGCCTGCATCGCGAGGCGCTGTCACCGCGGCGGGGGGTGCCGGGCGCTCCTCCCTCGCTCTGGCGTCGCCCGTCAGCCCTGCGAGCACGGTCATGGCAGTGAGCGGTGCTATGGAAGTCAGTCTCGAATGCCAAGCGGTGCATCGCACCAGAGAAAATCGAATTGTCATGCAATACTCCGGCTGAGATCCAAGTCCTTGGTTGCTTCGATAGCTGATCTGCTATCAGCTTCCAACTTCCTTCAAGAGCCCTGAGGCCTGAGACGGGCTTGGCGTTGGAGCTGCTGCCGGCACCCTAAACCCCGACGCGCTCTTTGCAGGTGGGCTTGTCGCCAGAAAACCAAGCGCGTGCCGTCCACGACGGATCGCGATCAGGCGGGCCAGGTGCCTTGGCTTCGGTGCGCGCGACGAAGAAGAACTCAAAGCAGTTCGAGCCGATTTTTTGAACGCGGAAGCAGCCGCCCGCCGGATCGTCGTCATAGATCGTGCAGAAAGTCCCGGACGCGATGGACCAGTGCCCGCCGCTCTCGCGCATGTCGTCTTTGTAACGCAAGCCTCCGTCGGCTCTGTACAGTTCCTTGAAGGTCCGCCCGCTGGCGTACTCGCCATCCAGCTCTTTACCTTTGAAGGTTTCGGCAAGTCCCGCCGCATCCATCCAAATACCGTTGTCCGATGCGGAGGCTGGAGCTGTCCATATGGCAATGGCCGCAAAAAGTACGGCGGCGCGGTTAGCAGGCGAGCGGCACATGATCGATCCTCCGGAGCCGCTATTATTCCGGATTGGGAATGTGGCGAGGGTATGCTGATGCACGCTTGTGCGCGCGCAAACACAGTTGCCGCAGGCCACCCAGTGGCGTCTTGAGGGCCGTGCGCACATTGCGCCTTGAAACACCGGCCAAGCGCCGTTAAGTCAACCCACGCCACATCAAACGACACCGGAGCCCCTTTTCGCTGGGCTTTTCCGGATGTTTCTCAAACGACGAAGGACGGAAAATGGGTTTCAAGGTAGCGGTCGTCGGAGCCACGGGCAACGTGGGCCGTGAGATGATGAACGTGCTCTCAGAGCGCAATTTCCCCGTAGATCAAGTCTACGCACTGGCCTCACGCCGTTCGATCGGCACGGAAGTCTCCTACGGCGACAAAACGCTGAAATGCCAGGATCTGGAAAACTTCGATTTCTCCAACACGGACATCTGCCTCATGTCGGCGGGCTCTTCGGTCTCCAAGGAGTGGAGTCCGCGCATTGGCATGAAAGGCTGTGTGGTGATCGATAACTCGTCGTACTGGCGTTACGATCAGGATGTGCCGCTCGTCGTGCCGGAAGTGAACGCCGATGCGGTCGAAGGCTTCAAAAAGAAGAACATCATCGCCAACCCGAATTGTTCGACAGCGCAACTCGTTGTGGCGTTGAAGCCGCTGCACGACGCGGCAACCATCTTGCGTGTTGTCGTGTCGACCTACCAATCGGTATCGGGAGCTGGCAAGGAAGCGATGGATGAACTCTGGCAGCAGACGAAAGCCAAGTACGTGCCTGGCACCGAGGTGGAGGCAACAAAGTTTCCCAAGCAAATCGCGTTCAATTGCATTCCTCACATCGACGTCTTCATGGAAGACGGCTTCACCAAAGAGGAATGGAAGATGATGGTCGAGACCAAGAAGATCCTCGATCAGAAAATCAAACTCACCGCAACGTGTGTGCGTGTGCCGGTTTTTGTCGGTCACTCCGAGTCGGTCAATCTTGAACTCGCCAATCCTTTGAGTGCCGACGAGGCGCGCGAACTGTTACGTGCTGCGCCCGGCATCAGTGTAGTGGATAAGCGTGAACCAGGCGGTTACGTGACGCCGGTTGAGGCAGCCGGCGAATTCGATACGTTTGTCAGCCGCATCCGCGAGGATACGACGGTGGAGAACGGCTTGGCGTTTTGGGTTGTCGCAGACAACCTGCTCAAAGGCGCGGCCCTCAATGCGGTGCAGATTGCCGAAACGCTAATCAGCCGGAAGTTGATTGCGCCAAAAGCCTGATCCCGTCTCAGGTGCATCAAAACGAAAACGGCCCCTTGCGAGAGGGGCCGTTTTTTTTGCAGTGAATTTTTTGCAGTGAATTTGAAGCCGCTGAGCTTCAGCCCTTGGTGATGCGATCGATAGGCGTCAATTTGCCGATGCTCTGCACGATAGTGTTGAGGTCCTGCACAAAGCGCTCGCGCTGATTGGATGGCAAGACTGCAAGAATTTTATCATCGACCCGGCGGGCCACCGGATCTGTCGCTTTGAGGGCACGCCAGCCGTCTTCGGTGAGTTTCACCGCGTAGGCCCGGGCATCTTCCTTGGTCCGGCGGCGCTGCAGAAGACCCTTTTTAAGCATGCGCCGCACGATGTCGGCGAGTGTCGAACGATCGATACCTGTCTTCTCAACGAGGTGAGTTTGGCTCAACCCTTCTTGTTGTGACACGGTAATGAGCACGGCGTACTGGCGCGGCGTGAGATCACCGCCGCCCATCTCCAGTTGAAAGATATCGCCTGCGCATTGACCCGCGCGATGCAGCAAGTGGATCGGCGACCGCTCAAGGCGGGAGGCATTCGAATCTTTGGATGAGTCTCGGGCCATGATGGGGTTGTTCAACACAATAATGCACCACTGCGGTCAAAGCGAGCGAACTCAACCAGGCGCCGCTATAAACGCCGTGTGCTGATTTGGATAAAGTCACACGTCACTATGGAGAAAATACGAGTTTGCCCGTCGCGTCCACCAAAAAGCAGCCGCTCCATAAAAGAAATATGAATATTAGAAGTACTTGAACTGAATACATGTAAAAAGACAAATAGTCTGAGCAAAGAATAATTGACGGCTACTAGACTTCATACAGTTCAGTTATTTGGTGACTTCGTAGCGTTTCAACAAGGCCATCTGCGATAGTGCAAAAATCATCGTGATGGGCATTATTCCAAATACTTTAAAATTGACCCAAGTATCTGTGCTTGTTGTACGCCAAATGACTTCATTCATCACTGCGAGGCTGACGAAAAAACATGCCCATCTGAAAGTTAGTTTACGCCAGCCTTCATCAGTGAGTTTGAAAGCGTCGCCGAATACATACCTCAGCAGTGACTTTCCAAAATAAAGCCCAGTAAAGAGTGACAGTGCAAAGATCGAGTTCACCACTGTCGGTTTTATCTTTATAAAAACATCGTCGTGCAACCAAAGCGTGAGGCCGCCAAACACGATCACGAAGACGCCGGAGACCAACGGTATCACCGGCACCTTGCCGAACAGGAATCGCGAGGCGGCCAGCGCCAGAAGCGTTGCTGCAATAAAACATGCGGTGCCCCAATATATGTCGACCTTCGCGTTGACGATGAAGAAGACGACAAGCGGGCCCAACTCAACGAGCATCTTCAAAAGCTGACGCGAATCGAATTCGGCTTCCTCAGCTGGTTTGACGGGTTCATCGCTCATGATTGAGGTCCTTCTTCACTTCGGTGGCCGGGGCTCTCGACGCCGGACGGCATAAGGGATGTCTGCCTACTCCGCGGGGTCCGCATCCGGCGGCTCGATCCGGTGCTTGGCCATCCATTTCGTCAGCACCCAAGCGAAGATGCCGCTCAGTGGCATAATGAGCAAAAGTTTGAACGCGATCCAGATGTTGATACCTGACATCGCGTGTCCCATGACGTCATACATCGTGGTGTCATGAAATGTGAGCCGGACCACTTCATTTAACACTGCGGTTAAAACGAAAAACCAAGCAAAACAGCGGGTAAACGTGTCCCAGCCTTCTTGTGTGTAGTGAAACGTCTTGTCGAACACATACTTGAAGAAATTCTGTTTGGCCCACAAGCCGTAGAACAGGAACAGCGCGAACATCGCGTTGAAGATCGTCACTTTGATCTGCACCCACATGGGGTTTCCGGTCGCGATCGTCAGCGCTCCAAACACCACGGTGACGGTCGATGCGATGAGCGGAAAAACAGGCGGCCGCCGGAACATGTAGAACATCACCGCGATCGCCAGCAGCGTGGTGCCGATCAACGCAAATGTTCCAGCTTGGATGCCGAATGCGGCGTTGACGATGAACATCGTGACGAGCGGACCGAACTCACTCAGGATGTTGACCGTCTGTTCTGCATTGAACGGAAAAAGGCGTTTGGGTTTGTGCATGGTGTTCAGACGAGAGCCCCTGTTTTCGGTCCTAAAGCGACGTCTACCACGTTATCAACGGAACATCCGGCACCGGTCAGCTCAGCGAAATCGCTTTGGCAAATTCGCTGGCTTCGAACGGCTGCAGATCGTCGATGCCTTCCCCGACCCCAATAGCGTGTATGGGAAGCCCATACTTGGCTGCAATTGCGACAAGAATGCCACCACGTGCCGTTCCATCGAGCTTGGTCATGACAAGCCCGGTTACGCCGGCAGATTTGGCGAAAACTTCGACCTGGGACAACGCGTTCTGCCCAGTGGTGGCATCGAGCACCAGCAGAACATCGTGCGGTGCCGACGGGTCGAGCTTTTTCATCACCCGGATAACTTTTTCGAGCTCGTCCATCAGGTCTTGTTTGTTTTGCAGGCGGCCAGCCGTATCGAGCAGCAGCACATCGTAGCCGCCGTCGATTGCGTCTTTCAGGGCATCGTAGGCGAGCCCGGACGAATCCGATCCCGTTGCGCGTGCCACCACGGGCGCTCCCGTGCGTTCACCCCAGACTTTGAGCTGATCGATGGCGGCGGCACGAAACGTGTCACCGGCGGCCAGCATCACGGATTTGCCATCGCGCTTGAATTGCGCAGCGAGCTTTCCGATGGTCGTCGTCTTGCCCGTTCCGTTCACGCCCACCGCCAAAATGACGTGCGGCTTGCGCGCTGCGTCGATCACAAGGGGTTTAGCGACCGGTGCCAGCACGCGCGTGACTTCACTCGCCAGGATGGCGCGCACGTCGCCGGCGGACAGGTCTTTTTCAAAGCGGTCCTTTGCGATGGCGGCGGTGATGCGCTGCGCCGTCTCGACGCCAAGATCGGCTTGAATCAGCAAATCTTCCAGGTCTTCGAGCGTGGCGGCATCAAGCTTGCGCTTGGTGAACAGCCCGGTGATGCCGTCCGAAAGTTTTGATGACGTTTTGGTGAGGCCGTCCTTGAGACGTTGAAACCAGCCTTTCGATTTCTCTACTGGCTGTGTCAACTCAATGGCCGTCTCGTCGTGTCCGTCGTGCACAGATGGCGCGAAATCTTCGCTGGCAGTGGTGGCGGCCTCTGCCGTGACGGTTTCGCTGCTAAGGACTTGCGTCTCTTGTGCGGCCGCTTCTGGTTCTACTGGCGATGACGCGGGGTCAGTCTTGCTGCCAAACAAACGGCCCAGCAGACCTCGCGGTTTTTGGTTGGTGTCGCTCACGTGATCAATCCAGCCGTCCGGGCACTGCCGGGCGTGACGATGGCTGCAGACTGGGGCCGGTAGGACACGAAGCCAATACTCTTTCTCGCGAAACCAAAACGCCCTTCAGGCGCAATCATATTCAGGGCCGACAGATAGCCCGTTGCGTTCGTTGAATCTAGGTTGTGATCGTCGCGTCGAGGGTTGAATTGAGCTGCCCGCGGTACTCTGTCTCCACCGAACCCGTCATCTTAATGCGATTGTCGGTGGCCCACTCGATTGTCAGCCGGCCACCGGGCAGCGTCACAGTGACCGTGCGGTCTGTTAGACCTTTGCGGACGGCGGCAACCGCGGCCGCACACGCAGCCGTTCCGCAGGCTTGCGTCAAGCCCACGCCACGCTCCCAGGTTCGCAAGGTGAGGGCCGCGCGCGACGTCACATGCGCCAGAGAAATGTTGGCGCGCTCGGGGAACATGGGATGATTTTCAAGCAGGGGGCCAAACCGTCCCAAGTCGAAACTGGCCACGTCGTCCACCCAGAAGATGGCGTGCGGATTGCCAACATTTGCGACCGACGGGGTATGCAAGACAGGGTCGTCGATCGGCCCGATTTGTAATTCGATGGCGCGGGTGTTGTGGAACTCTTCGGCGAGCGGGATCTCGTCCCACCGGAATTTCGGCTCGCCCATGTCGACGGTGATGCGGTCCTTCGAGCTGATTGTCACTCGCAAGAGCCCGGCTTTTGTTTCGAAGCCCAAAGTTGGCTTTCCGGTGCGCAAGCTTTCCGTCCAGCCGATGCAGCGCGTGCCGTTTCCGCACGCGGCACTTTCCGAACCATCGGTGTTGTAAATTCGAACGAAAGCCTCAGTGCCGGCCGTCTTTGGGTCGTGCAGCACCATCATCTGGTCGAAGTGCGAGGCGGACTGATGGGCGATCTTATGCGCTTCAGCCGCCGTGATCACGCGCCTGGAACCGCGCAAGTCCACCACCACGATCTCATTGCCGAGGCCGTTCATTTTCTCAAAAGGAAGTACTGGAGCGCCGCTCATAACGGGTTATATGGCCGTTTGCGCCTTGAATTTCAAATGGTGATGCATAGGTGTGCCTCAGACAAATTTGTAGCAACCAGCGGCATTGCAGCGGGGAGGCACACGCCATGACTCATCGGATGGCAGTCTTGGTTGCGAGCCTGCTGCCGTTTTACGCGCACGCCGCTGTTGGCGCGCAGACCAACGCTCCGCCACTGCCCCAGACCGCCATCCAGGTCGAGACGATCGCTCAAGGGCTTGCAAACCCCTGGGCCGTTCAGGTTCTGCCAGATGGTCGCTATCTCGTGACGGAACGGGCAGGAAAATTGAAACTGATCAGCCAGGACGGTGCGACTGTCTCGGAGGTTTCTGGCGTTCCACCTGTCGATTTCGGACGCCAAGGAGGGCTTTTGGATGCCGGCCTAGCTCCAGACTTTGCGACAACGGGGACGATCTTTTTGTCCTATGCCGAACCGCGTGGCGACGCCGGC
>JANNXL010000320.1:0-2649 GCA_031409575.1 Hyphomicrobium sp. | reverse complement strand
CCGGCGGCTCCCACAAAATCTCCATAGGCGCGCCACAGCTGCTCTTGTATGACACTTCCAAGACAGCCGCTTTCCGATGCAACAGTTTTGCGACATGACCGACCAGATCGTTCCACATCAACCGATCGCGCAGCCAACGTGGCAGAAGCGCCTGCGTCAGCGCCTCGAGCGCCAGCAGCTTGAAGCGCGCGGCACTGCCGGCGCACTTCTGGTTATTGCCACGGGGGCTGCAAGCCATGTCCTGCAGCACGAAGGCGGCGCGGCAAGCATGGTGTTTGTCGGCTGCGTATCGCTTTTGGTTGCCGCCGGACTCACTCTGATCACACGGCGCGTTTTGGTTGCAGCCGTACTGACAGTCGCGATGATGGCCATCGTTGTTATTGCATCTGCTGAAAAAGTCCGGCTGATGCACATGGCCGTTCACGCCTACGACATCGTCTACTATTTGAGTTCGCCGGCGACGCTCAAGTTTATGTTTCTGATTTTTCCTGGACCCATGATCCAGCTCTTTGGGGCCCTTGCGATCCTTGGACTTGCGGCCTGGGCGACGTTTGTGATCGATCCGACTCGAGTTGCACGCAGCCACGCGGCCGCGGCCGTTGCCGTGTTGATCGCACTCACTGGCTGGTCGGCGAATGTCAAAGGCAGCCGTGCCGACATGCAGAACTTCGAGCAGGATCTGGCCCTGTCGACATTCTACGCATCGTGGTCTGAGACGGCCGAAACTCTGTGGCGCGGACAGCTGTTTGAGGCCGCGCCCTCGGCGGGTGGCGCGCCGTTTCTCATCCCAGCATCGTGCGACCTGCCGCGCAAGCCGCCCAATATTATTCTGATCCATCAGGAATCTGTCGTTCCGCCAGAGTT
This sequence comes from Hyphomicrobium sp., assembly GCA_031409575.1. Taxonomy (GTDB): domain Bacteria; phylum Pseudomonadota; class Alphaproteobacteria; order Rhizobiales; family Hyphomicrobiaceae; genus JANNFX01. The sequence continues at coordinate 1,785 of JANNXL010000320.1, read as the reverse complement.
TTTTCCGAAGCTTGGCTACGACAAGAGCCTCGATCCGATGTTCCGTTCGGCTGACAAGAAGCTGCACCCATTGCGGGTCGAAACCTACGCCGGTGCATCGTGGCTCACTGAGTTCTCAATTCTGGCTGGCGTCTCGACCTATTCGTTCGGCGGTATGCGCCCGTTCGTACAGGCTTTGATGGCGGGCAAAGTGCATGACACGTTGCCCGACGCGCTCGGCCGCTGCGGCTATCGCAATACCGTATTCTATCCGTTGTCGAAGAATTTCGTCTCAAACGGCCGCTTTTATTCAGCTGTCGGCATGCCGGAAATCTTCGATATGAAAGATCAAGGGTCGAAATCTGGCCACGAGCGTGATCAGTTTTTCTACACCAACATGCTGTCGATGATGGACACGCACTTCAGCACGTCGGCAAAGCCGCTGTTCACGTTCCTGATCACATTCGCGACTCACCAGCCGTACTATTTTGCCTTCATGCCAGAATTGAAGGTTCCGGGCGGTGCTCCCGGCACGGCACCAGAGATGAATGAGTTTTTGCGCCGATTGTCGATGGCGCACAGCGACTACGACTGGATGAAAGCCGAGCTTGCCAAGCGCTTTCCCAACGAAAGGTTTTTGATTGTTCATTATGGCGACCATCAGCCGACATCGACCTGGTCGCTGCTGTCGGAGGCTGACCGCAACGCCATTCGAAGTAAGGATCGCAATCAGACAAAAGATAGCGCGGCGTATCTTACCTACTACGCCATGGAAGGCATCAACTACACGGTACCGCCGATGCCGGACGTCGCCACGCTCGACGTCCCTTATGTTGGCACAGCACTGCTCGAAGCCGCAGGCTTGCCGCTGTCTCCCGCATATCAGGAGCGCAAGCGGCTCTTGAAGGTGTGCAATGGCCGCTACAACGGCTGCGAAAAGCCAAACGAAATCCTGTCGTTCCACAGACGGCTAATCGATTCCGGTTTGATGGACGCGCGCTGAGGACCTTAAGATCTTCAGGCCTTCTTCTTGGTCTTTTGCGACAATGCCGAGGCCGCGGCTGACTTGGCTGCTTTGGACGCCGTCTTCGATTTCAACACCTTGCTTGCTGACGACGCAACCTTGGCGCTGGTTTGCTCTTTGGAGCCTTTTTGGGTCAATGCGGACGCGGCGACCGACTTTTCTGCCTTGGTTGCGGACTTGCTATGCAAAACCTTTGATGCGGCCGAAGCCGCTTTCCTGCCTGTGCTGCCACCCTTACTGCTTGCCATGGCGTTGATCTCCTTTTGAATTGGCCACGATTGGTCCGTTTGCAACAAAAAACCACTGAAACATGGCCGGATTCGCTACGTTCCGGAATAGGGCGTCAGCGCAAGAATGTGTTTTCGCTGGGGAAGAAGCGGATGTCAGCCCGCCGCAGCCGGCTTTCCGGAGAGGGCAAGCAAGATTGACACCTGAGAGCGGGACCGTCACATAGCAGCCAGATAGAACAGCGCCCGCCAGGAGTGAGCCCGCCCATGCCGCATGACGACCTCAAGACACCCATCGAAGCCGCATGGGAAACCCGCGATACAATCACCACGGCAACCAAAGGACCGGTGAGGGATGCGGTCGAGGCTTCACTCGAACTTCTCGACAAAGGTCAGGTGCGTGTCGCTGAAAAGTCTAAGGACGGCTGGATCGTCAATCAGTGGCTCAAGAAGGCCGTTTTGCTGTCGTTCCGGTTGTCTGACAACGCCATCATGCCCTTTCAGAAAAGCGGCACGTTCGCCAGCCGAGCCTATGGCTACGACAAGGTACCGTTG
>JANNXL010000319.1:0-6675 GCA_031409575.1 Hyphomicrobium sp. | reverse complement strand
TTGATTGAGCACGACGTCCGCGATTGCATCGCGCTTCAGCTCGATGACAATGCGCATACCTTCACGGTTGCTCTCGTCCCACAGGTCGGAGACGCCTTCGAGCTTCTTTTCGCGCACCATATCGGCGATCTTTTCGATCAGTGTGCGCTTGTTGACCTGATACGGAATGGCCGTGACGATGAGAGCTTCGCGGTCCTTGCGCAGGTTTTCGACATGCACCTTGGCGCGCATGATGATGGAGCCACGCCCCTTGTGATAGGCAGAGAGAATGCCGCCGCGGCCTAAGATCAAGCCGCCGGTTGGGAAGTCTGGCCCCTGCACGATCTGGCACAGTTCGTCGATAGTGATGGCCGGATTGTCGAGTTCGGCGATGCAGGCGTCTATGACTTCGCCGAGGTTATGCGGCGGGATATTGGTCGCCATGCCGACGGCAATGCCGCCCGCACCATTCACTAGGAGATTTGGAAACTTCGCCGGCAGAACCGTCGGCTCCATCAGACGGTCGTCGTAGTTGGGTTTGAAGTCGACGGTTTCCTTGTCGAGATCGTCGAGCAGATTGATGGCGATTTTGGTCAACCGGGCTTCCGTGTAACGGCTGGCCGCTGGCGGATCGCCATCGACCGAGCCGAAGTTGCCTTGGCCATCGACCAAAGGCACGCGCATCGAGAAATCCTGCGCGAGGCGCACGAGGGCATCGTAGATCGCAAGATCGCCATGCGGATGAAGGTCGCCCATGACTTCGCCGACCACCTTGGCCGACTTGATATGCTTCTTGGGTGGCGTCAGGCCCAGCTGATTCATCGCGTAGAGAATGCGGCGATGGACGGGCTTCAGGCCGTCGCGAATGTCGGGCAGCGCGCGCGACACGATCACGCTCATGGCGTATTCGAGATACGAGCGCTTCATCTCATCCGAGATGTTGATCGGACGGATGTCGCTCGGGCCGGTGGGGCCGGGGGTGTCGCTCTGGTCTGCCAAAGGGAAAGTCCTGTGATGGTGGCTACACGCTTGGCGGTTAAGTAGGGAACCGCCATTGGGATCGCGGAGACGGCGATCAGCGTGCACAAATTCTGCTGCGCCAAAGATACTCGATCCTGGCCTAAAATGGCAACAAATCGAGGCCTTTGAACGCGCTTTTCCCCATCGGCCCCCAACGTCAAAACCTTGCTTTTTCTTGAAAAACTGGGCCCTATCCTCATGGCGTAGTGTCACAGCCAATGATGACTTGCTCCCGACATACTGAGCCACTAATTGCGAGGGGTGCGTGTAGAGGCCGTGTGCCCCGCGCCCGCGCGCCGGATGGGTCCACGCAACAGGGCTGGCCGCCGGACTGAATGAGGACAAGAACCCGAATGACCAAACATCTGATTCCGGCCAATCTGACCCGCGTTGCAACTGCGGCAGCGATCGCCTCGACTCTGGCTCTCACCACCGGCGCGCAGGCAGAAGACGCCAAGATCCCGGCTGGCGTGTTCACCAACGCCCAGTCAACCGATCAGTACCTTGCCAAAGATCAATTGATCGGCGCGACGGTGCACGGTCCGGATGGCAAGATCATCGGCGACATCGAAGATCTGATCATCAACGACTACAACCTCGTGACCGGCGTCGTTATGGGCACGGGCGGCTTCATGGGCATCTCCGAGAAGAAGGTCGGCGTGAACGTGCAGGCTTTGACGTTCTCTGAAAAGGACGGCAAGACGGAAATTTCGCTGCCGCAAGTAACGCCGGAAGTACTCGCCGCTACTGAACCGTACCAGCGCGCGCAGCCGAAGAAGTCGCTGCTTGAGCGCGCCAAAGAAAAAGCGCAGGAGCTGAGCGACAAGTCAACGGCGACGGCCAAGCCCATGCTCGATACGGCGGCTGAGAAAACCAAGGAAACCTACGAGAAGGCCAAAGAAGCGGCCCAGCCAATGCTTGATACCGCCACGGAGAAAACCAAGGAAGCCTACGAGAAGGCCAAGGACGCGGCCAGCAGCGCCGTCGATTCGGCCAAGAAGACCATCGACGAAGCAACGGCTCCTGCACCGGCTCCGGCTCCAGCCCCAGAAGCTCCCAAGCCCTAACCGGCAATCGCCCCATAGCGCGCTTGGCGGCCGGCCTCCCGAAGTGGAAATCGCCAAGCGCCAAGAAAAAAGAAACCCCGCTCAACGAGCGGGGTTTTTTGTTAGCAAAAACTCAGCCTCGGGCTTCGCGAATGAAGGGCGCTACGTGCTCGGGCCGCACACCTAAGCCAACCATGCGAGCTGGGATACGGCGCAGATAGGGGAAGCGCTGGAACAGGCGGAACACCCACGGTGGCCGCAGCGGGCCATCGTCCTTCTGTCCTGCAAGCGCCGGGGCGATGACCCGGTTTTGCACCAGCACTTGCATCGCTTGCGTGGCGCGCGTTGGGAACCAGCGGCGCTTTTGAACTGCGGCGAGTTCGGTTTCACTTACGCTATTCTGCAAAAGCGGCATGGCCAGAATATTGGCGGCAGCTACGGCATCCTGCACGGCGAGATTGATCCCGACGCCGCCCACTGGCGACATGGCGTGTGCGGCATCGCCGATAAACAACAGCCCCGGCTTGTACCAGGTGGTCAGGCGATTGACCTGCACAGTGAGAAGTTTGAGATCGTCCAACGAAGCCACTTCGCTGGCGCGTTCGGCTTCGAACGGCAGCAGGCTTGCGAGCTTGGTGCGGAAGCTGTCTATTCCATCGCGTTTGATAGCCTCAAATGACCCTTTGGAAATCACGTAAGCGACCTGCCAATAGTCTCCACGGTTGAGCATGACGAAGAGACGGCCCCGGTCGAAACGGGCTTGCGTTTCACTTGTGTCAGTGGGGCGGCGCGGCAGACGAAACCACAATGCATCGATGGGCGCACCGAGGTCTTCGACTTTCAATTCCGATTTAGCGCGCAGGATCGAGCCGCGTCCATCCGCGCCGACCACAAGCTGACAACGGATTTCGAGCAGGCCCTCGGATGATGTTGCGGCGACGCCCGCGACTTGGCCATTGCTGGTGATCAGGCCGGTCGCTTCGGCCTGCATCAACAGCTCGAACCCTGGATAGCGGCACGCCTCGCTCGTCAGAAAATTCAAGAAATCCCATTGCGGCATCAAGGCTATAAAGGGACAGCGCGCGACGACCCCTTTGAAGTCAACGAACGGCACGCGCTCGTCACCAAACTGAGCCGACAGGCGGTACACCTTCTGATGCGGCAGTTTAAGAAGGGCTTCGAGGTAGCCCAACTCGTGCATCACTTCGAGCGTCGAGGGATGGATCGTATCGCCGCGGAAGTCGCGCAAAAAGTCTGCATGTTTTTCGAGAACAAGAACTTTGACGCCCGCGCGCGCAAGCAGGAGACCGAGCATCAATCCAGCCGGACCGCCCCCCGCGATGCAGCACTGTACTTCGCGCGTTGCCGCCATGACCCAGGATTTCACTGGATGTGCATCACAGCAAGCAAAATTTTGCGCGGGATTACTTCCTCCGCTTGGCGGCCGGCTTTTTGACGGTCATCGCAGCGGGTGCAGGTGCAGGTGTGGCGACACTGGCAGCCCCAGTCACATGCGGCTTGCCGGGCGTGATGCCGGGCCAGATAACCTGCAGCGCTTTCAGCGCGAGCGGATCGAGTGCCGAACCATCGGCGCGCACATACGCCTCCATGGTCTGGCGCATGCGCGGTTCCCAATAGCGCTTGATGTGGCTCGACATTTCGGCAACTGCCCGCTCCTCGCCCTGGATCGTAAGGTTTTTGGCGATCTGGTTCGCCATCATGACCAGTTTGTCGGACGGATTAGCGTGCATGGCGGACCTCTGTTCCAGACGTGAGTGCGACACCAGCAGCAGCGGATTGAGACACTGCGATGCGGTGAGGATGAGTGAATATTTCGAAGCCGTCGGCGCGGGCAATTGCAACAAGCGTGATACCGGCGTCCTCCGCCGTGCGGATGGCGAGTGCTGTCGGCGCCGAGACCGCAACGATAACTTGCGCGCCGAGCTTGGCGGACTTCTGCACCATTTCGACCGAGACGCGGCTTGTGAGAACCACAAAGCCCGTACCAGTGTCAGTGCCACTGCGCAACACGGCGCCTACGAGCTTATCGAGCGCGTTATGGCGTCCCACGTCTTCACGCACTATGAGCGCACCCGTTGCAGGCGTGAAAAATGCCGCAGCGTGCACGGCGCGCGTTCGGATGTTCAGAACTTGTGCGGGAGCAAGCATCACCAGTGCCCGCTGCACATCGCCAGCCGAGATGACCAGGCCTTGGGGCACGACCGGCGGTGGCGGCACGGCCGCTTCCAGGCTCTCAACACCACACAGACCGCAGCCGGTTGGTCCAGCCATGGAACGGCGGCGGGTAGCGAGCTGTTTACCGGCTTCCGGAACCAGCCACATGCGGGCTTCGATGCCGTCGGGCTGTTCGACGATAGAAAGTTCAGTGATGTCAGCGGCGCGCGAAATTTGACCTTCAGTAAAGCTGAAGCCAATGGCAAAGTCTTCGAGGTCCAAGGGCGTCGCCATCATTACGGCTTGCGTTGCACCGTCATAGACCAGCGCGACGGGAGTTTCCTCTGGCACCGCGCGCACGGCCTCGTCGCTGGCGTGTGCGCCAACTTTCAGAGCCGGAACGGTGCGGACAGAATCAGTCATATTATGTCATACCGCCGCAATCGACTTTGATACGCGCTGCAAGCAGCGCGGTCCCCATTCATTCACCCAACTACGTCATCCCGGCGAAGGCCGGGATCGGTCCAGGCGTCTATCAGTACTCCGTCCCACTGATCGAACCCGCAAATCGCTGAAATCAATCGGGCTGTCGGACGGATCCCGGCCTTCGCCGGGATGACGGGATAACAACGTGGACCGTAGGTTGGGATAGAGCGGCCCGTCTCAACCAAAATTACGCGCGGACTGCTGATCCGCGCGTAACCCAACATCTTCTTCTCCACGCTCTGGGTCACAGCAGCGTGCTGCCCAGCCTACGATTACTCAGCTGCCTCCGGGACCGCGATGCGGCGGCTTTGTCCGGTGAACTCTTCGTATTGCTTTTGATAGTCGGTCGGGCCGTTCGAAGGCGTCACCTGCACCGCCGTCACCTTGAATTCCGGGCAGTTTGTCGCCCAGTCCGAGAAGTCGGTGGTAATGACGTTTGCCTGCGTCAGCGGATGGTGGAACGTCGTGTAGACGACACCTGCCGCCACGCGATCTGTGATCAGAGCACGCAATGCCGTTTCACCGGCACGCGAGCGCAGCGTCACCCAATCGCCGTCCTTCACGCCGCGATCTTCTGCGTCGTGCGGATTGATCTCGAGACGGTCTTCCTCATGCCATACCACGTTCGCCGTGCGCCGCGTTTGAGCGCCGACGTTGTATTGCGAGAGAATACGCCCCGTGGTCAAAATGAGCGGGAAGCGCGCGCCAGTGCGCTCGTCGGTCGGCACATACTCCGTGAGCATGAACCGGCCCTTGCCGCGTGTGAACTCTTCGGTGTGCATCACCGGGAAGCCATCAGGATGCTGCTCGTTGCACGGCCACTGAACCGAGCCGAGTTCGTCGAGCTTGGCAAAGCTGACGCCCGTGAATGTGGGAGTGAGTTCAGCGATCTCATCGAGGATCTCGCCTGCGTTCTTGTAATCCCAGCGCAGACCCATTTTTTGCGCGATCAACTGAGTCACTTCCCAATCGGCATAACCGTTCTTGGGAGCCATCACTTTGCTGACGCGCTGAATGCGGCGCTCGGCATTTGTGAACGTGCCGTCTTTTTCGAGGAACGTCGAACCGGGCAGGAACACGTGCGCGTAGTTCGCGGTTTCGTTCAAGAATAAGTCCTGCACCACCACGCAATCCATGGCAGCAAGTCCGCGTGAGACGTGATGCGTATCGGGGTCTGACTGCAGAATATCTTCGCCGCAGATGTAGATGCCTTTGAACGTGCCTTCGACAGCGGCATCGAGCATGTTGGGGATGCGCAGGCCAGGCTCGGGATCGATCTTGCAATCCCATGCTTTTTCAAACACCGCCCGGGCCGCGGCATCCGACACGTGACGGTAGGCCGTCAGTTCGTGCGGGAACGAACCCATGTCGCATGCGCCCTGTACGTTGTTCTGACCGCGCAGCGGGTTCACGCCGACGCCGGCGCGGCCGATGTTGCCCGTCGCCATAGCGAGGTTGGCAATCGCCATCACCGTCGAAGAGCCCTGGCTGTGCTCTGTTACGCCGAGGCCGTAATAGATGGCCGCATTGCCTCCGGTCGCGAACAGGCGGGCGGCCGCCCGCACGTCCTCCGGTTTGACGCCAGTATACTTTTCCATAGCTTCGGGTGAGTTATGCGGTGCGCCGACAAACTCGGCCCATTCCATGAACTCGTTCCAGTCGCAGCGATGACGCACGAAGCTCTCGTTGACGAGCTTCTCGGTGACGATGACATGCGCCATTGTCGTGAGTAGCGCGACGTTGGTGCCGGGTGCGAGCGGCAAATGATAATCGGCTTCGACGTGCGGCGTTCGCACCAGATCGATGCGGCGCGGATCGGCGACGATGAGCTTGGCACCTTCGCGCAAGCGGCGCTTCATGCGGCTTGCGAACACCGGATGGCCGTCGGTTGGATTCGCACCGATGACGAAAATGACATCGCACTGTTCAACCGAGTCAAAGTCCTGCGTTCCGGCGCTTTCGCCGAATG
>JANNXL010000318.1:0-1823 GCA_031409575.1 Hyphomicrobium sp. | reverse complement strand
AAGGTGAGGTAATGGCGTCGACATCCCGGGCAAATGTCCGCCTATGGGTAGATTCTGCCACTCCCTGCCTCCCGCAACAGCCGCTCGCCCAAACCAGACGCTCCGCGCTCCGCCTCCACGGCAATTCACTCCCCCCTACTTCCCCGTCCAAACCGGCTTGCGCTTTTCGGCGAAGGCCTTGGCGCCCTCGAGCTGATCGGCGCTCGAATAGAGCACGTCGACTGTTTTCAACTTGCGCTTGGTCACGAGATCGAAGGCGTCTTGCACAGTGAGATGCGCCGTCTCGCGGACGATTTCCTTGATGGCGGCGAACACGAGCGGTGGCCCGTCAGCCAATTGATCAGCCATTTCTCTCGCGCACGCCATCAGGTTTTGGGCGGGCACGATTTCGTTGATCAGCCCCCAGTGCTTGGCTTCCACCGCATCGATGCGGCGGCCCGTGAACAGCAGATCCATGGCGACGTGATAGGGGATGCGGCGCGGCAGCTTGATGCTGGCGGCATCGGCGACTGTACCAGAATTTATTTCAGGCAAAGCAAAGGTCGCGTGTTCGGCTGCGATGACCAGATCGCACGACAACATGATCTCGAACCCGCCACCAAACGCGAGCCCGTTAACGGCGCAGATCACCGGCTTGTTGAGGTCTGGCAATTCTTGAAGTCCGCCAAAGCCGCCAACGCCGTAGTCAGAATCCGGTGGCTCGCCAGCCGCAGCGGCTTTCAGATCCCAACCCGGGCAAAAGAACTTTTCGCCAGCCGCCGTGAGGATGGCTACGCGCAGCTCTGGATCATCGCGAAAGCCAGCAAAAATGTCTCCCATAATGCGGCTGGTCGCAGCATCGATCGCGTTGGCCTTGGGCCGGTCAATGGTGACTTCAAGAACGCTGCCCCGGCGGTGCGTGCGGATGGGTTCAATCATGGAGAGTTCTCATTCGAATAAGCGCATCGACGGCGACGGCACCATCAGGCAAAACGAGGAGCGGATTGACATCAAGCTCTTCAATAAGGCCGTCATGGGCGGCGGCAAAGCGCACAATGGCTTCGATGGCTGCAATAACCGCAGCTTGATCGCCGGCTTTGCCGCGAAAGCCTTCGATCAATTTCCACACTTTCAAGGAGTGCAAAGCGTGTTCAATCTCTAAGCGGCTTGTGGGCAAAAGCAGTGTCGCAGTATCCTGCAGAAGTTCAGTCAGAACGCCTCCCGCACCGATGACAAGTGCCAGTCCGAACTGTGGATCGGCTTTGAGACCGATGATGAGTTCGGCCACGGCGCCTGTGACCATGTGCTCAACGAGGAGTTCTGGCGCAAGTTTTCCCAGTCTTTCCGATTCCGCGGTCACATCCTCGCGACTGCGCAAATTGAGCACCACCCCGCCAGCCTCTGTCTTGTGCGCCAAGTCTGGGGAGGAAACTTTGAGCGTTACAGGATAGCCGATTTGGTCTGCAGTGTCCGCCGCATCACCTGGCGCACAAACCTGTCCTTGAGGCACGCTCAGGCCGAATGACTTCAGCAGGGACTTAGCTTCGAATTCGCTAAGTGTCCGTCCCGTCCCACCGCGCCGTTCAACCGGGCTTATCTCTGGCAGAGGGGTTCCTATTTGCCAGTTGCACCCGATTGATCGAGCGGCTTCGAAGGCGCTCAACGCATCGTCGAGCCCCATCATCGCGGTGACGCCGTGCGACGCCAATTCACTGGCTAAATCAACGGGCATGCATTCCGGCAGGGACGCCACGATCGCCGCACGCGCGCCGGTCGCCGTTGCAGCTTTCTGAAAGGCGCGCGCGGTCGTAAGCCAGGCTTCGGGATTCATATGCGGCTGGGCC
>JANNXL010000317.1:0-2106 GCA_031409575.1 Hyphomicrobium sp. | reverse complement strand
GAAAATGGACACCATCGACAATCCAATTTTTGTGCGCGGCATGAGCCGGTCTGGCGGCACACTGCTTGTCACGCTGCTAGATGCGCATCGCGACATTGCCATGAGCTATGAGCTCTATCCGAACCTTTTGGAAACCGGGGGTGGGCTGGAGCTGACGTCGCTGGCGAAGGGTCTACAATCCCGTTGGCAGCGGTTGCGCCTCGAAACGCTTATTCCCGACAAGAACGTGCGGACCTTTTTTGCCCGCTGTGAGCGTGGCGGGCTGTCACTTGAAGAGGCCGGTGCGCTGCTTGAACGGCTCGTGTCCGAGAAGCTCGATTTTTCAACGGAGCGCGGGCGCTTCCGTTTTGTTGAACTGCTGGGCTTGGAGAAAATGCGCAAAGCAGGGAAATCGCGCTGGGGTATGAAGTGCTCAAATGATCTTGACGCGTATCTCAAGATGTGGACGTCGTGCTGCTTCTTGAATGTATTACGCGATGGCCGCGATGTGCTGGCAAGCCAATTGAACACGGGCGATTTCAAAAACACGCCGGCGGATGTTGCCCGCGGCTGGATGAACACGCACACGCGGTTTGAGCACTATGTTGCGACGCCAGGTGTCAATGCCCGCATGGTGAGGTACGAGCACCTCGTCACTGATCCGGAGCCCGAACTGAAAGGGATTTTTGAGTTTTTGAGGCTGCCGTTCGATCCTGCCACTCTGAAGCATCAGGAGCAGGACCTGACAGTGTTCAAAGCCTCACACTTATCAAAAAAGCGGGTCCGGCAGAGCGTAGACGCCACAAAGGTCGGGCGCTGGCGCAAAGATCTGTCGCCGCAACAGCTTGAGGAGTTTATGGCTGCAGCCGGACCTGCTATGAGCCATTTCGGCTATACCCCGTAGCTCTTCCGCAATTCGTGTTGAAAGTCCGCGCATGCTGACAGACCCCAAAGAAATCGCGATCATCCAGGGTGCCAAGCAAAAAAACGTGCGCGATCCCAACCGTTCCCGCGAGCATTTTCACAGCATCCTTAAGGACTTTTTCGGGGGCGTTGTGCTCAACGGGACGTACCTCGACATGGGGCCGGGACAATACGATTTCGGAATGCTTGCGCGCGAGCAAGGCGGCTCGTGTCACGCCATTGATTTTGATGCCGCCGTGATTGAATTGGGGAACTACAAGGGCTTCCAAGCATCTGAAATGAACATCCAGCATCTTCCGCGCCAGCCCTTGGGGCGCCAGTTCGACGGTGTGTTCAACAAGTTTACGCTGAACGCATTTTGGGGGTGCGATGAGCCCGGCGCGCAAGCGAAACTGATTGATGCCATCGTAGCGCATATGTCGCCTGACGCTTGGGCTTGGATCGGTCCATGGAACGGCGTTCCTAAATCCGTGGCTTTAACGGCAATAGATATTGCGCGGCTGCTGGATGAACAGCGCGCGCTGTTCGAAGGGCATGGTTTTACAACGTGTCCGCTCGGCGCGTGGCAGTCTCGCCGCTACGGAATTCACGGCGATGTGGCCAATAACGTCGTCTTCATAAAGAACCTGGTGTGGCGTCCGTGATGGATGACAGCGGCTTCGATGGAGATGAACCCGGACTTCTGGATGATGCAGAAGATAAGGGCGGGGCATATTTCCCTATTACTTACATCACCGGCATGTTCGATTATTTTCGCAGGCACGCAAACGATATTAGCGTTTTGACGTACGATGATTTTCCTTGGGACGGAGACTTTGACTTCGAGGGTGGATACCCCGCTGAACGAAGTGCTTGGACTAGCGGCCTCAACTCCGGCCGCTTCGACAAGTCGAAAAGTCATGTCGTCATCCAATATGACGTAGACAGTGCCCCGCACCGCACGATGAGTTTGCTTCGCCATCCTGCTCACCGGGGTGTGCCAGCCAACGTAATGATTTTTAATCGGAGGATCGATCGCAAGCGCTTGCGATCATCCGGCGAACTCGGGTTCACACCCTATGACTTCGACGAAGCGTACTTACGCACTTTGCAAAAAGAAGGGTTTGTTGTCGGTTATCACACAAACGCCTATGAGCAGGGTTTGCATAACGAAGAGCGCGCGCTTTTAGCCTTTGATGAAGACGCGCATACGCTGACAGAGAA
>JANNXL010000316.1:0-3687 GCA_031409575.1 Hyphomicrobium sp. | reverse complement strand
ACACCGGGGCTGCGGCCCGGTCTGGCTGAACGACTGGCTTGCGAAGCTTGACTGCGGCTTCGCGGTTCTCATTGATTGACAAAATTCCGCGCGAGATGAGGTCTGAAAGGCTCAGTGTGGATGCATGCATGGGATTTGCTTTCGCGCGGTTCGGGTTCGGGTTCACGTCACGCATCGAACGTAGTGTGCTTTGGCTTGAGCGAAGCCTGCCATGCCAGCCGCCGGAGCACGTGACGTTGGCTAACATTGGCGGTACAAGGCTTAGGATCGTGGCCGCCGCTCCTGGCTGTGCGGTCGCCGAATTGCGAGACGTTATGACGGACGATCCAACCCGCCAGCCACCGCCCCCTGCAAATCCAGCACGCCAAGCCAGGTTGGCTGCGGAGTTGAGGGCTAATTTGCAGAAGCGCAAAGCGCTCACTCGCTCCCGGTTGACGGGGCCAGCCACCGAATCCAGTCACACTAAGTCTGGTGAAGCCGCGACGGTTTCCGAGACCCCTGATGATCCGGTCGAATAGAACTTAGGCCATTTCCGCGGCGATCTGGCGCGGGGGGGTGCACGATGGCCCTTGCCGGAGGCTCAGGGCTGCCGCTAATGCACTGGCCCGGGGCGGGCAAATCATGCTGAGATCGCAGGACGCCACGCCACAATCCGGCTAAGACAGCTCCCACCCTCCCGAAAAATTCCTTCACTCGAACACTCTGCAGCGGATACCCCATGGATCGCATCAAAATCACCGGCGGCGCTAAACTCAATGGCAGCATCCCGATCTCGGGCGCGAAAAATGCTGCCCTGCCGCTGATGATCGCGTCGCTGCTGACGGACGACCGGTTAACACTCAAGAACGTACCGAATTTGGCCGACGTCAACTTGCTGGCGCGCATTCTGCGCAATCATGGCGTCGATCTCGCCGTGGACGGCAAGCGATCGGCCCCCAATATGCATTTGGGTGAGACGTTCCACCTGACTGCGCGGGAAATTTCTGACACGGTGGCGCCCTATGAAATGGTGTCACGCATGCGCGCCAGTTTCTGGGTTCTCGGGCCGCTGATCGCCCGTATGCGCCAGGCACGCGTCTCGCTGCCGGGTGGCTGTGCCATCGGAACCCGGCCAGTCGATTGGCATCTGATGGGCCTCAAGGCGCTCGGTGCCGAAATTGACATCGATGCCGGCTATGTGGTCGCAAAAGCTCCCAAAGGGTTGCACGGCGCGCGCATTATCTTCCCCAAGGCCACTGTGGGTGCCACGCATAACGTGCTGCTGGCGGCTGCGCTGGCCAAGGGTGAGACAGTGATTGAGAACGCTGCCCGCGAACCCGAAGTGGGTGACGTGGCTGCATGCCTCGTCAAAATGGGTGTCCTCATCGACGGCATCGGCACGTCGACACTGCGCATTCAGGGCCGCGACCGGCTTGAAGGCGCCGTACACACGGTGCTTCCAGACCGCATTGAAACCGGCACGTTTGCAATGGTCGTGGCGGCGACTGGCGGCGACGTTATCCTTGAGGGGACTAACAAAGCATTGCTCGATACAGCTCTCTTGGAACTCGAAAAGACCGGCACGACCGTGACTGAAGTTCCCAACGGCATTCGCATCGTGCGCAACGGCGGCGGCATCGAGCCCGTTAGCGTCGAAACACAGCCGTTCCCTGGCTTTCCAACAGATTTGCAGGCCCAGTTGATGGCGCTCATGACGCGGGCCTCGGGTACCAGCGTGATCCGCGAAACGATTTTCGAAAACCGTTTCATGCACGTCCAAGAATTGGCGCGGCTTGGGGCCGATATTCAGCTGCATGGCGATACTGCCACCATCCGCGGCGTGAAGACGTTGCGCGGGGCGCCCGTCATGGCGACCGATTTGCGCGCTTCGGTGTCGCTTGTGATTGCTGGAATGATGGCTGAGGGCGAAACCACCATCAATCGCGTCTACCACTTGGATCGCGGCTTTGAGCGGCTGGAAGAAAAACTATCGCGGTGCGGCGCTCAGATCGAACGTGTCAGCGCAGGCTGATTGGGACGAGTGCCCGCTGCATGAAAACGATATCCAGCCATTGATCGTGTTTGCGCCCAACAGACTCGAGAGCTCCCATGTTGCGAAAGCCAAGTGAGGCGTGCAACGCGATAGATGCCGCCTTTGTGCGGCTGTCGCCAATCACAGCAATCAATTGCGTGAAGCCCTGAATCGAGGACGCTTGAATCAGTGCCGCTAAGAGGGACTTGCCCAATCCTTGGTGTTGGGCGCCCGGCGCTACGTAAACCGAGTCTTCAACCGTGAGCGCGAATGCGGCACGCGGGCGAAAGGTACTCGCATAGGCATAGCCGCGCACCGTGCCGTCTATCTCGCCAACGACAAAAGGATGTCCCTGGCTGACGATTTCGGTGATGCGCTGCGCCATTGCCGCGGTATCGGGAGCGTCAAACTCGAAGGTCGCGGTGTCGTCGCGCACGGCCTGAGCGTAGATCGCTGTGATGATGGCCACATCAAAAGGTTCAAATGGGCGGATGCGAATGCCAGCCATAGATTTAACCACTATTGGCAAATGAAAAGGGCCCCGCCATGTGGCAGAGCCCTTCGTTTCCCGGTGATCTCTAACAGAGCACCGTCAAACTTACTCGCGGTTTCCAAACAGCTGCAGCATCGAGGTGAACATGTTGATGAAGTCGAGATACAAGCTCAACGCACCCATGATGGCACCTTTTGCCAAAGCTTCCGTGTTGCCGCGGATTTCGTAATAGCCATCCTTGATCTGCTGCGTGTCGTAAGCGGTCAAGCCGGCAAACACGAGCACACCGATAGCCGAGATGGCGAACTGCAACGCGCTAGACTGAAGGAACAAATTGATGAGAGCGGCGATGATGATGCCGATCACACCCATGATCAAAAACGAACCCCAGCCGCTCAAGTCTTTCTTTGTCGTGTAACCGGCGACGCTAAGGGATGCGAACGCTGCGGCCGTTACAAAGAACACCTGCGTGATCGACTGACCCGTGTAGCGCAGGAAGATGGTGGACAACGATGCGCCCATCACAGCGGCGAACAGCCAGAATGCGATCTGTGCGCTTGCCGTGCTCATCTTGTACACACGGAACGAGAGGTACATAACGAAGCCGAGCGGAGCCAGCGCCAGCACCCACATCAGCGGCGAACCAAAGACGGCCGCGCCGGTTTCGGTTAGCATCACGCCGTTGCGCAACTTGGCGGCGGCTAGGCTCGGATCATTGGTCGAAAGCATTGCGATCATTGCGTAGGCAACGATGCCTGTCAGCGCGACGCCGCCAGCCATGTAGTTGTAAACGCCAAGCATGTAAGACCGCAGGCCTTGATCGACATCAGCGCCAGTGCGCGTCGTCGAACCGGTCTGCACGCGATTTTCATATTGAGCCATTTGGGTCCCCTTTGTTGCGATCCTGAGGCAGAACGAACTTATCGAAGATATGAAGGCGGCAGCCCCTCGATTCAAGGACTACAGTCGCGAATTTTTTCGAGAGCCAGCGCAACGCGATGCGAAGGCAGTTGTCAGAGAAAATAGCACAATAGACTGTTATTAAACAGATTATTCCGTTCTGAGGTATGGAACGGGCCTTGCCTGCAAAACGGCCCAAGTGCCGATCCCGCCGAACAGGGCGACCAGAATGGTTGCGAATGCAAGGGTCTGGGCGACGACGGACCAGGCCAAAGTGAACTCG
>JANNXL010000315.1:0-1570 GCA_031409575.1 Hyphomicrobium sp. | reverse complement strand
AATCACGAGCGTCCCAATCCGCGACAGGAAAGACTGACCAAGCAGCGAGACATCAAGCCCGTCGGCAACGACGGCACCCTCAACATCAAAAGCCTCTTTGCGGCCAATCGCGACGCGACCGATTTTCAGAATCTGCCCGCTCACATCGCCGGATGCGCCGCGTGCGATGACGCGGAACTGACCCGGCGAAAACGGCAACCCAACATGCTGCGCATCAGCCATCGTCAGGACAACACTTGATGCACCCGTATCAATGAGAAAGTGAACTAGCTGTCCGTTCACCTCAGCATCGACATAGAAATGGCCGTCGTCGGATCGTTCGATCACCTTGTCTATCGCAGGCTCCGGCGCGGTTACGGGTTTAGCGACTGCAACCACAGGCTGAACAGACGGGGACGTGGACGGCGCAGGAACCATGAGCCCAACGGCCACGCCGACTGCGATGGTTCCAATGATGAATTTTGCGAACATGCGCCCTTGTGACAAAGCAAAGCTGCAATGCCCTGTGCAAATAGGGTTAACGAAGCGTTAGGCGGCCTCAGTTTTGTGTCCCGCAATCACAAAAAATGGCGGATTCCTCACGAAGTTGACACTGAATCGGTATATTTTTCAAACCCTCTTCAAGGCAGAATAGGAAAAGAAATCGCAAGCAAAATGATCGTTGGACTCATCAACCAAATAAAGCAAAAGCCGCCGTGTAGGAAAGCTGTTTTTATACTGGCTGGGATGTTGGGCGTGAGGGGACTGTTGAGTTTTAAGGAAAAAGGCGGGAATGCCGACCCGCAGCAAGGTTTAGTATTGTGTTCCTGGAATTCGCGTTTCACGCGCCGCTAGATTCACCATCGCCACTCAAAGTTACTTCATTCTACCTCGATCAGTCGCACCGAGTATTTTGAGCCCTCATGTTCAACCAGCAATAGCGTCTTCATCAACGATCCTCCCGTAAATCCATACCAATCTGACAGAAGCGACGTTTTCCCCTGCATTTCATCTTCGTGCAAAGGTCGGCGCTCGCCAGTCATCCACGCCCCTGCTAAACTGAGTTCAGTGCACACATCAGCCGTCATTCCCGCCGCTAAATCAGCAACGGCGCATAAATCTTCATATTGAAGATCGGGCGCATCAACGGCGGCATGGTTCATAGCGAAAATGCCTGATTTATTTGGATGGAATTGCGCCAATGCTCTGGCGGCAAATCTTTGTGCGTCATCCAAACGATGATCATTTGCAACGAATTCGTCCTGATCAGTGATCCATGAAATGTTGGATTGAGTGCGTCCACAAACAGACACCAATGCAGCGAAAAACAGGCACTTTCGAGTCATGTCTTCGAACGACTTGTGGTTCCACCGACCACTTAATCCATGAAGGCGTTGCCAAAGCGCAAGGCTATCGCTCCCTGCAGCGAGCGCCTTTTTCCGCTTATCGACGGCTATAGTGACAAGATGCCCGTTAAGTGTGTCAGCGGCTTGCAGAAGTGGCACGATAGCTTTCTGGCGATTTGCGTCGTTCATTCGTTTGAAGGATATGCGCCTGCCATCTGTCAAATAAGTTGATCGAATTCTGGCTG
>JANNXL010000314.1:0-2133 GCA_031409575.1 Hyphomicrobium sp. | reverse complement strand
TGCGTGCCGCCGCAGAACAAACCGACGCCTGAAGAGATTACCAACTGCCGTCCGTTTTTTTTGGCGCGCCTGGAAGCGCTGCCAAATCTCAAATGCATGCTGGCACTTGGCCGCATCGCGCATGATCAAACGCTCGCGGCTCTGGGACTGCGGAAAACAGAGTTCCCATTTGCGCACGGCCGCCGCCACGAATTGAAGCCTGGCCTCGTGATGTTCGATAGCTTCCACTGCTCGCGCTACAACACTAACACGAGGCGTCTCACGACTGAGATGTTTGAAGACGTGTTTGCGAGCGTGCGGGACGAATTGAAAGAGTAGTCCTGCGCTCAGCCAAGCAGATTGTCACAGAGCCGCACGAGCAAATCCCCTGCGTGCCGGTCTGGCGGGTGCACAGGATATATGGTCTCTTCAATCACACCGTTGCGAATGACAAACGTAATGCGCTTCAAATACATGATGCCGCCGGCTGCAAAGCGGGGCAGACGAAGAATGTCGGCGAATGTGAAATCTGCGTCGCTCAAAACAGGAAATGGCAACCCAGCGCGCGTGGCAAACGCCTTTTGATCTGCGCATGATTGTCCGCTGAGACCAAAGACTTCAAAGCCCAAGTCTTCGAATGCCAGATAGTTGTCGCGAAAGCCTTCGGCCTCTGGCGTTGAGCCATGGGCACCAGGAATCATATCCCAGTTTGGCGGATTGGGCTGACCCGGCGTGCCCGTGAACGGATAGACAAACAAGATCGCCGAGCCGTTGCGCCGCGAAAGATTGACCGGACTACCGCGCGTTGCGGCAAGCGCCACATCAGGCAGCCACGTGCCAGCAACAAGGTGCTGGCTCGCTCCGTCATTGAGCGGTGCTGGCCAGGGCCACGCGCTCATGCGGGGCCTCGCACAGGGTTGGCTTTCAGCCACGCCAGCACGTCACCGGCGTTTCTATCCGGCGGGAATACGGGGTAAAAAACCGTTGTGATACGGCCCCCGTCAATCAACAGAGCCAAGCGTTTCAAAAGCGTGCGGCCCTCGACTTCGAAGACCGGCAGACCGAGCGCTTCTGTCAGCGCCAAATTCCAATCGGAGAGAAGCGGAAACGGCAAATGCAGCCGCTCGGCTGCCTCACGCTGATACGCGGTGTCTTGCGTGGACAGACCAAACACATGGTCTGCGCCCGCAGCTGTCAAATCTGAAAAGTGGTCACGGAATGCGCAACTCTGCGGAGTGCAGCCGCGCGCACCGGGAATGCCGTCCCAGCCATCTGGCAGGGGCACATTCGGCCGCCCTGTCAGGGGATAAACGTAAAGCACAACGCGGCCGCGCAATTCGCCAAGATTGATCGGAGTGCCACGGGTCGACGGCCGTGCGAGTGACGGCACTTGCATCCCGGTCAGATGGCTGCATGCTCCATCATCGATGGGGGCAGGCAGTATCGACCAATCAACGGCAAGCAGGTTGGGTGCGTTGGCCATAAATTGACGCTCCTTGCTTATCCCCTATCCCGCATGATGCGCGATTTCTCGCGGTCCCAGTCGCGCTTCTTTTCAGTGTCGCGTTTGTCGTGCAGCTGCTTGCCCTCGGCGAGGCCCAGCTTCAGTTTCGCACGGCCTTTGTCGTTGAAGTAAAGCTGTAGCGGCACGATAGTCATGCCTTTGCGCTGAACCGCATGGATCATCTTGTGAATTTCAGATTTGTGCAGCAGCAGTTTGCGCTTGCGCCGGGGCTCATGATTGAAGAACGCACCCGAGGACTGGTGCTCGGGAATGTACATGTTGATCAACCACAGCCCGTCTTCTTCGGGCGACGCGTAGCTCTCAGCAATATTCGAATGGCCCTTGCGCAACGCCTTGACCTCGGTGCCGGTCAGCATGATGCCGGCCTCCCAAGTGTCGGTGACAAAGTATTCGTGACGCGCCTTGCGGTTTTCCGCGATGCGTGTCCGGCCGGCTTCATCTTTTTTGACTGCTTTTTTGGCGGCCATTGCCACTACTCAGCCGCCTGTGCTTGAAGAAGGCCAACTTGCACGAGTGCGGCGTCGATCTTTTTCTTCGCACCCTCGGTCACGGGCACCATGGGCAAGCGCATTTCAGCCGAGCATATGCCAAGCCGCGACGCGGCATACTTTACAGGCCCGGGATTGGTC
>JANNXL010000313.1:0-10964 GCA_031409575.1 Hyphomicrobium sp. | reverse complement strand
TGAACCTAGCCGGTCCATTGACCGGCATTGAAATGATGCGCCCGGCTGGCCGCAAGGCACCTACGCCAAATTTCTTCGAACGCCAAGCCTACAACACCAACACCATCGTGCGCGGAAAGACAGCTGAGGAATTGATCCTGGCGCTTGACCAGCGCATGGAAGAAAATATCAAGAACGCAGGCGCGATCGAATTCAATGAAGTCTTCGATCAGGCCATGGCAGAGCGGCAGGGTACCGTTAGAGCCGAGCGGTAGTTTCTAAGGCCACTTCACAACAGGGGGCATCGACGACAAAATACTCTCAACATTCCCACCCGTTTTAAGGCCGAACATCGTACCCCGGTCATAGAGCAGATTGTATTCCACGTACCGGCCGCGGCGCACGAGTTGCTCGTCCCGGTCTGCATCGGTCCAATTGCTGGCATAGTTGCCGCGCACCAGCATGGGATAAACCTGGAGGAACGCGCGCCCCACGCTTTGTGTGAGAGCCAATGCGGCGTCAAACCCACCGTCCTCCGGCGCTGGCGTTATATAGTCGTAGAAAATGCCGCCGACGCCACGCATCTCCTTGCGATGCGGCAGATAGAAATAGTCATCGCACCAATTTTTGAATTTGGGATAGTCTGCAATGGCGTGGTCCTGACATGCCCCGTACATAGCGGCGTGAAATGCCAAGGTGTCAGCGTCCGCTTGCGTGCGGCGGCGCTCGAGAACAGGCGTCAGGTCGGCCCCGCCGCCGAACCACCACTTCGAAGTTACCACCATGCGCGTGTTCATATGCACGGCTGGCACGTTGGGGTTTTGGGGATGCGCAATGAGTGAAATTCCAGACGCCCAGAAATTCGGATTTTCTTCCGCGCCTGGAATTTGCTTGCGGAACTCTGGCGCGAACTCGCCGTAGACCGTAGACGTGTGTACGCCGACCTTCTCGAATACGCGGCCATGCATCATGCTCATGACACCGCCGCCCAGTTCGGGCTTAGCTTCTTCGGCTGTGCCAGCGTGCTCTGCATGGTCGGCGCGGTTCCAAGGTGTGCGCACAAATCGCCCCGGCGACTTGCCGCTGTGCAGTCCACCGGCGGGCAAGCTATTCTCAAGCTTTTCAAGACTCTCACAAATCTTGTCGCGCAGATCTTCAAACCAGACGCGGGCGCGGGCTTTGTTGGCGTCAAGGCTAGGGTCGGTTGCGGAGGCTGAGGCGGTCATTGCAGATCCTAGTGACAAGCGAAGACGGCGCGCTAGAATGCGCGCCACGGTTTTGGCAGAAACGGGCTTTACCGCATACTCCCATCAGAGCAAACCCATAACCCACGCCCCTGGCAGGTATCTGGCCGGGGTTGCGCAAGGTTGTGGTATTTGAAAGTTCAGAAAGTTAATGTCCGTGCGCCGCTTGTTTCACTGGTTTGAAAAATACATCGACCCGTTTGCTGGGGGCGATGCCGTGCGGCCGCCCGGCACGCTGGCCGCGTTCTATTGGCATTTTATCCGCCAGGCCTGGCCGGGCTTTGCGGCACTTTTGACCATGGGTTGCATCGGGGCGGTGATCGAGGCGTCACTCTTTGCGTTTGTTGGCTCGCTGGTCGATCTGATGCGCACGGCCAAAACTCCCGAAACTTTTATGGCCGATCACTGGAACACGCTGCTCTTTATGGGCCTCGTGGCCGCCATAGCGCGTCCGTTGGTGTCGTTTGTGCACGACCTTATCAAACATCAGATGATTGGCGGCTCATTCACAACGCTGGTGCGGTGGCAAAGCCATGCTTACGTGTTGCGCCAATCGCTCAGTTTTTTTCAGAACGACTTTGCCGGACGGGTCGCCAATAAGGTGGTGCAATCAGGCGCAGCCGTGCGCGAGTCTGTCGTGCAAGCCATCGATGCCGTATGGTTCGTCGCGATTTACTGGCTGACAGCGCTGGTGCTGTTCGTCCAAGCGGACGTCCGGCTTATTGCTCCGCTGGTTGTCTGGTTCCTCGCCTACGTTGTCGTTCTTGGGTACTTTGTGCCGCGCGTGAAGCAGCGCGCTGTTGCGACCAGTGAAGCCCGTTCCATGCTCACGGGCCGGATCGTTGACAGCTATACGAACATACTCACGGTGAAGCTCTTTGCTCATACCGAGCGCGAAGACGAGTACGCCCGGTCGGCCATGCGCGAACAGCTTGACCGTCTTCAAGAACAGTTGCGGCTGACCACACTGATGGAAACGTCGCTGTTTGCGATCAATGGCGTTTTGATGGTCTTCATCTCCGCGCTTGCAATCTGGCTGTGGAGCGTCCAGGCCGTTACGATCGGAGCGATCGCGCTTGTGTTGGGCTTGACGATCCGCATCGTCAATATGTCTGGTTGGGTGATGTGGACGGTCGCCGGTATCTTCGAAAATCTTGGTATCGCGCACGAGAGCATGGAAACCATCTCGCGGCCGTGGAGCGTTCTCGACACGCCGGCAGCAAAGCCGCTGATCGTTACCAAAGGCGAGATCCGTTTTGACAGCGTAGATTTCCGCTATGGCCGCGCCCGTACGTTCGATGACACGCGCACTGGTGGCATCATCGACAACTTAAACCTGACCATTTTACCCGGCGAGAAGGTCGGCCTCGTCGGACGATCGGGCGCGGGCAAGTCCACGCTGGTCAGTTTGCTGATGCGGTTTTATGACCTTGAAAGCGGCCGCGTACTCATTGACGGGCAGGACATCGCTGGCGTCACTCAAGACACTCTGCGCGCGCAAATCGGGCTTGTGACGCAAGACACGTCGCTGCTGCATCGCTCGGTGATAGACAACATTTTGTATGGACGGCCGGATGCAGGCGATGTTGCAGCCAAGCTTGCTGCCGCGCGTGCTCACGCCAGCGACTTTATTCCGGGGCTGGAGGATTTGGCGGGCCGCAAGAGCTATGCTGCTCAGGTGGGCGAACGCGGGGTAAAGTTGTCTGGCGGGCAGCGTCAGCGCATCGCGATTGCGCGCGTCCTCCTCAAGAACGCGCCGATCCTGGTGCTGGACGAAGCCACGAGTGCGCTTGACTCCGAAGTTGAAGCTGCCATCCAAGACAGCTTGCTGGATCTAATGGCAGGTAAGACCGTCATTGCGATTGCACATCGCTTGTCCACCATTGCCGCTATGGACCGGCTCGTGATCATGGACCAGGGCCGGATTATCGAGCAAGGCAATCACAGCGAACTGCTGAAACGCGGGGGGCTCTATGCAGACCTCTGGCGGCGCCAATCCGGCGGGTTCCTAGCGAAAGAGGCAGCGGAGTAAGCCTGTTTGCGGTCTCCTTGAGTACATCAGATGTTTTCTTACTTCGAAAAACTAGTCGATCCATATCGTGCGGTGCCGCTTGATCCGCCGCCAGCACAACTCTGGCCATTCATCTGGCATTTCATACGGCCAGTCTGGCCGGTTACGGCCGCCATAGCGCTTTTGAGTGCGTCGATTGCCGTCGGTGAAATGCTGATGCTTGATTATGCCGGGGGGCTTGTCGACGTGATGTCAACGGCCAGCCGCGAAGCATTTTTCGAGGAGCACGGCACCGAACTCATACGGGCTGGCGTGCTGGTTCTGGTGGTGTTGCCGGTGATGAGTATTTTGTGGGAATTGCTCACCCATCAGACGTTCGCTGGAAATTTTCCGATGATGATCCGGTGGCAGAGCCACCGCTACACGTTGCGTCAGTCACTGTCCTATTTTCAGGACGATTTCGCCGGGCGGCTTGCAACAACGACAATGCAAACGGCCCTAGCCCTTCGCGACAGTGTGCAAGCCGTTATCAATACTATTGTGTACGCGGCGATCTATGTTGTGAGTGCCTTTTTAGTATTGGTCGCCACTGATTGGCGCCTGGCTATTCCGCTGGCACTTTGGATCGTGGCGTATGCGGCTGTGGCGAGCCACTTCATGCCAAAGCTGTCCCGCTTGTCAGAGGCGCAGGCCGATGCGCGCTCCGTCATGACCGGGCGGGTCATCGATAGCTATACGAACATCATGGCGGTGAAGCTGTTTGCCCATACGGCGGCCGAAGATGGTTATGCGCGCGACAGCATGCAAACTTTTATGACGACAGTGTACGGGCAAATGCGGCTGGCAACCACGCTCAACGTCTGGCTGAGAATGATCAACTACGCCTTGATGGCTGTGACGATCCTTGCGTCAGTTTTTTTGTGGCGCGCTGAGTTGGTCTCCGTTGGCCCGATCGCTGTCGCAGTTGCGTTGGCTTTGCGGTTGGATGCCCTCTCCGACTGGGTGCTGTGGCAGGTTGCTGGATTATTTGACTCACTAGGTGTCGTGCGCGACGGGGCCAAGACACTTTCAAAGCCGTTCAGTATTACCGATGCGACGGGCGCAGCTGCACTTAACGTCAGCAAGGGCCGCATCCGGTTTGAAAATGTTGCGTTCCACTATGGCCGTTCGGGCGGCGTCATCGAGGGACTCGATCTCAACATTGCGGCCGGCGAAAAGGTGGGACTTGTCGGCCGGTCGGGGGCGGGTAAATCCACACTCGTCAATTTGCTCCTGCGCTTCTTTGAACCGGAAAGCGGCCGGGTATTGATTGACGGACAGGATGTGAATGCAGTCACGCAAGACAGCTTACGACGTGCGATCGGCGTTGTCACACAAGATACATCGCTGTTGCACCGGTCCATAGGAGACAATCTTCTGTACGGCCGGCCGGAAGCAACAGCGCAGGAAATTGAGCGTGCGATAAGTCTCGCAGCCGCGAGCACGTTTATAGAGTCCTTGAAGGATGCTGAAGGCCGCTCAGGGCTCGCCGCCATGGTCGGTGAGCGTGGTGTCAAGCTCTCGGGTGGCCAGCGTCAGCGCATTGCAATTGCACGTGTGTTCTTGAAGGATGCTCCGATCCTCATACTCGATGAAGCGACGAGCGCCCTCGACAGTGAGGTAGAAGCCGCCATCCAGGAGCAGCTCATGAATCTCATGTCGGGCAAAACCGTAATTGCGATTGCGCATCGCCTGTCCACAATTGCGGCGATGGACCGGTTGGTCGTTATGGACAAGGGGCGCATCGTCGAGACCGGAAGTCACGCAGAATTGCTGGCGCAGGGCGGGCTCTATGCGGATCTGTGGAAGCGGCAGTCTGGCGGCTTCCTGGCGAAAGCGGCTGCAGAATAGCAGCGATGCAAACTTTGTGCCGCCCGTGTCACGCGCGGGACATCGTAGCGTGGCTAATCTTGCGAGAGTTGGGACACAACCTTCTCACTCTTGATTGGAAGCGCCGCCATGACTGCACTTGCCCTGATCGCCGATGCCGTAGCTGCTCCTCAATGCTACGTCGCTTCTTGGCGTGGCGGAGAAATCTTCATCGAGCCCATTGGCTCGCCGCTGCCCCCTGAAGTCCTGGACTAAGGCGAACTGCCCAGTCAGAGCTGCGCGAGTTCACTGATCGCTGCGATCATGGCCGCTTCAACGCCGGGCTCGGTCATTGCGTGCCCGGCCTGGTCGATGACGTGCAAGCGGCAGTCTGGCCACGCTATGGCGAGCGCTTGTGCCGTTGCGGGCGGGCACAAAAGATCGTAGCGGCCTTGGATGATGCGCCCGGGAATGCCGGACAGCTGAGTTGCGTTGGCTAGAAGTTCGTTGGGTTTTAAGAAGAAGTTGTTGCGGATATAGTGCGCCTCGATCAGCGGTGTGGGCGGGATTCGGCTTGCGGCCTCAAACGAAGCCGGCAGCGCGGCGCGCGCCGGGGCCAGCTCAGACAGCGCGCGCTCATACGCATTCCAAATTTGAGCGGCGGGCGCGTGCACGGCGGGGTCTGGATTGGTCAGCCGTGCCACGTAGGCCTCCAGGGGGTTGTTGCGTTCCGCTTCCGGCAAAAAATCTAAGAATGCAGCATAAAGCTCCGGCCGGAAACGGCGAGGGCCATCGACGAATGCCCAGGTGATTTCAGCATCGGTTCCGAGAAAAATAGCGCGTAACACAAGACCAGTAACCCGCTCGGGGTGTTTTTGCGCATAGGCCAGCGCGAGGGTCGACCCCCACGAGCCGCCAACGAGTAGCCATTTTTCGAAACCGAAATAGATCCGAAGTGTCTCAATGTCGGCTATCAAGTCGGCCGTGGTGTTGGCTGCGGTCGAGACATATGGGTGACTGCGGCCAGCCCCACGCTGATCCGTCAGGATCGCATGGTGCTTCGACATGTCGAACAAAGCGCGATGAGCATGTTGCGCCCCGCTACCAGGCCCGCCATGCAAAAAAAGCATGGGTACGCCGTTGGGATTGCCGATTTGCTCGGCGTAGATCCAATGTCCGTCACCGACGCTGAGCATGATTGCGTCGAACGGGCGGATTGGCGTGTGATCGGAGCTGGTCATGCCGGGAACTGCCTTATCTGTCTCAGCGCCTCTCCTACCACCATCGCAACGGCCACTGCGATGTTGAGTGATCGCAGCGTGCCTTGCATCGGAATTCTAACGCGCGCATCTGCGGCCGCATGCACACAATCTGGAACACCTGCGCTTTCGCGGCCGGCTAGCAAAACGTCCGTCTGCGTAAACTCAAACTCGGTGTATGCGGTGGCGGCATGAGACGTGAGCAGGATCAAACGTGGGCGTTCTACCATTGCGAATCTCGCGGCTTGAAAGGCCTCCCAACTGACATGCCGAGTCAAGTCAACGTGATCGAGATAGTCGAGGCCGGCACGACGGAGCGATTTTTCGCTCATGTCAAAGCCCGCGGGGCCAATGACGTCCGCCGGAACACCCATGCAAGCGCAAAGCCGCAAAAGGGTGCCAGTGTTTTGCGGTATGTCGGGTTGATACAAGGCAAGGCGCATGGGCTGTCCGGTTGCAGAGGTCCGAGTTCAATGTTGACGGTAGCGAGCATGTCCAGCACCGGAACCTGAGTGGTCTTGACCGAAGAGCCAGCCGGGCACACAGCGTGCTGCCAATATGCATTCGAATCGGTCCGGACGCGCGTCAAAACGCCTATTTAGGTTTAAGCGTCCGCCATGGCCGAGGCGGCGTAATTGGAGTATTCAGCGCTTAATAAGGATGTGCTTCGCGCACCCATGGCTGTGGGGCTGTTTAACTCCAAATCGATGAGTACACAGCATCAGAACACAGTAAAAGTTAGCGTTCCCTGAGCTGATGTGACGAGATTTTTTCGGAGGTGGACGTGGCATCTGAAACAGAAGATCCAAATCGCCGGGACTTTCTGGTTGTTGCGGGCAATGCATTTGCGGCTCTCGGCGGCGCTGCATTGCTTTGGCCGTTTATTGCCCAGATGAACCCGGACGCAGGCGCGCAAGCCCTCGCCTCCACAGAAATTGATCTAGCCCCGATCAAGGAAGGCCAGGCCATCACGGTATTGTGGCGCGGCAAGCCCGTGTTCATTCGCAATCGAACCAAGGAAGAGCGCGACAAGGCGATTGCCGATGATAGTGCCGTGCTCAAAGACCCTTTTGCGCGCAACCTGAGTTTGCCCGATAGCGCGCCTGCGACCGACGCAGACCGCGTGAAGGCCGGCCATGAACAGTGGCTCGTGCTTGTTGGCATTTGCACACATTTGGGATGCATACCAAAGGGTCAATCGATGAGTGACGCCCGCGGTGACTTCGGTGGCTGGTTCTGCCCCTGCCACGGCTCGCACTACGATACGGCTGGACGCGTCCGCAAAGGGCCCGCACCGCGCAATCTGGATGTGCCGCCGTATGCGTTCCTGTCAGACACCAAAATTAAGATCGGCTAACGGGAGTTTTTGCCATGGCTCATAATGAGTCGTCGTACCAGCCGAAGTCACGCTTCGCCAAATGGTGGGATGAGCGCCTGCCCGTCGCACGCATGATGCACGGGCAATTCGTGGAATTTCCGACTCCGCGCAACCTCAATTACATGTGGACATTCGGCGGGATCCTGATGTTCTGCCTGGCGGCACAGATCGTCACAGGTGTCGTGCTGGCCATGCATTTCACGCCAAGCGCGGCTGAGGCATTTAACTCCGTCCAACACATCAAGCGCGACGTGAACTACGGTTGGATGATCCAGGCTTTCCATGCCGTCGGCGCTTCAATGTTCTTTGTTGCCGTTTACCTGCACATTTTCCGCGGTCTCTATTACGGGTCGTACAAAGCTCCGCGCGAAGTGCTGTGGATCCTAGGCGTCCTAATCTTCCTCGCCATGATGGCAACGGCGTTCCTCGGCTACGCATTGCCTTGGGGCCAGATGAGCTTTTGGGGTGTGACGGTTATTACGAACTTGTTCTCGTCACTTAACGAAATCATTCCGGGCATGGGCACGGGTATCGTTGAATGGTTGTGGGGCGGCTATGCGGTGACTGGCGTGACGCTCAACCGCTTCTTCTCGCTGCATTATCTATTGCCGTTCGTCATTGCTGGTCTTGTGATCCTGCACATATGGGCGCTTCACGTGGCCGGGCAAAACAACCCGACCGGGTTGGACGTGAAGGCAAAGTCAGACACGGTGCCAATGTATCCCTTCGCCATCGCAAAGGATGCGGTTGGAATGTTTGTGTTCCTTCTGTTGTTTGCCTGGTTCGTGTTCTTCATGCCTGATTACCTTGGCCACGCCGACAACTTCACACCAGCCAACCCTCTGGTCACGCCGCCGCACATCGTGCCTGAATGGTACTTCCTGCCGTTCTATGCAATTCTTCGCGCCATCCCGTCGAAACTTGGCGGTGTGGTCGCAATGGTTTCGGCTGTTTTGATCCTGCTCTTCGTGCCATGGCTCGACACCAGCCGTGTGAGGTCGGCGAAGTATCGTCCCTGGTACAAGCTCGCCTTTTGGGCCTTCGTATTCACGTGCGTGGCACTTGGATGGCTTGGATCAAAACCGGCTGAACAACCCTACGTGTTTTGGTCGCAGTTTTTTACCCTCGCTTATTTTGCATTCTTCTTGATCGCGCTACCAGTGCTTGGCTTGATCGAGACTCCCAGAACGCTGCCACGGTCAATCAGCGAGTCTGTGCTGGGTTCGGGGTCCGGCATGCCAGTTGGCGCTGCCGCGTCGCCAGAAAAGCGCTGAGGGCTAGTCTATGAGAAACGTCACAATGCGCACTTATCTTCTGCTGGCTGCTCTACCTCTCTTGGCCGTTCAAGCTGTGCATGCAGCAGCTAGTGAGGCGGCGCACATTGAACGCGAAGAGTGGAGCTTCAGCGGGATCAAAGGCCGGTACGACAAGAACCAGCTCCAGCGAGGGTTCCAGGTCTATCAAGCCGTCTGTTCGAATTGCCACGGACTCAGCCGCATCTATTTCCGCAACCTGGTGCAACCGGGTGGTCCAGAGTTCCCCGAGGACGCCGTGAAGGCGCTCGCTGCCTCGTGGGCGAACAAGATCACGGACGGGCCCGACGACGCCGGCAAGATGTTTGAGCGTGCGCCACGTCTGCCTGATCCGATCCGTGGTCCGTTCAAGAACGAACAGGAAGCACGCGCGACATTCAACGGAGCATATCCCCCCGATCTGTCAGTCATGGCGAAAGCCCGGAACCTAGAATATCACGGCTCGTGGTTCGGGCACCCTGGCTCGATGTTGAAAGACATTGCGACTGGCTATCAGGAAGGCGGCGCAGATTACATTCACGCGCTCCTGGTCAATTACAAAGACCAGCCGCCGGCATACCTTCGCGACGAAATGGGCAAGCTCATCAGTGCCAGTGATGCTGATGCTGCCGACAAGACCAAGAAGGCAGAACGGTGTGTGTCGATTGTGCACAGTGAAGATGGCAAACCCGACACGTGCAACAAGCTCGGCGAAGGCATGAACTACAATGCTGCTTTTCCTGGCGGACAGATCGCCATGGTGCAGCCATTGGGCGATGGGTCCGTCACCTATCAGAACGGTCCCGACGGCAAGCCCGTGGCGCCGCTGACGATGGACCAGTATTCGCGTGACGTGACCGCATTTTTGATGTGGACGGCAGACCCGTCGCTGAACACGCGCAAGTCAATTGGCTGGCAGGTCATGCTGTATTTGCTGATCACTACGGTCTTGCTGTACCTCGGAAAGAAGCGGATCTGGTCAAAGGTCGAGCACTAGGCTTGGACGGCTGCACGATCCAAAGAGCCGGCGTCGCACACGCGATGGCCGGCCTTTTTGTGTCGGACTGAGTTTAGCGCGCAGAGCGCTTCATCATCGCCACATGCAAGGCAATGGCCGCGGCGTTTGAAACATTGAGGCTGGCAAGCGTTCCTGCAGTTGAAATGCTGACGAGCCTTGAGCATGTCTCCGCCGTCAGCTGACGCAGCCCTTTGCCTTCGGCCCCCATCACAATGGCAACCGGCCCAGTGAAGGGCTCATTTTCCAGGCGCGCTTCCGCTTCGCCGTCGAGCCCGAGCAGCAGCGTGCCCTGGTCCTTCAGTTCTTCCATTGCTTTTGCCAGATTTTGCACCATGGCAACAGGAACCCATTCCAGCGCGCCAGATGCAGATTTAGCCAGCGTGCCGTTGAGTGGTGGGCTATGGCGTCGCGTCATGACAACGCCAGACGCTCCGAACGCTGCGGCCGAACGCAGAATTGCGCCTGCGTTGTGCGGGTCGGTCACTTGATCGAGAATAATCAAAGGCCCGCCCGCTGCGGCGCTTTCCGTTAAGTCTTGCAGTTCCGGCTCGTCCAGGGGTTCGCACTCGAGCATCAAGCCCTGGTGAACGGTATCGGCACCCAACGTGCGATCGAGTTCGCGCGGAGACACGCGTTCGACCGTGAGGCCGCGTGCAACAATCGCGTCTTGCAGACGGCGCTCTGCGTTCTCGGTTGCCGATAGTCTGATCAGCTTGCGTGCGGGGTTGCCCAGTGCGGCCTCTACCGGGTGCACTCCATAAAGCCGCAGTGGTCCATCGTCTTCAAATTCTGGTGCCGCCCGCATGGGAGTACGTCCCTGCGGCCGGAACCCGCGAAACGTTTTATTGAACGGTCTGTTCGGCGGGCCGGGCGGGCTCATGGGGGCTGCATTGAAGCTAAGTGTTTCAAGAAGTTACAAGCTCAGCAGCAATCGC